>JANMHK010000275.1:0-7525 GCA_031375135.1 Sphingobacteriales bacterium
TTACCACCCTTAGCATAAGGTTCGATCAGGTCAATTACTTTAATACCTGTATAAAGTATTTCCGAAGCCGTACTCAGGTTTTCAAATAATGGGGGCTTGGCATGAATCGGACGACCACCATGCTTGGAAACCTGTGGCAAACCATCGATCGCATCACCCGTTACATTGAATAAACGGCCATTGATCGCTTCACCAATAGGCATCGCGATGGCAATTCCGGTATCCACCACTTCCATACCCCGGGTCAAACCCTCCGTACCATCCATGGCAATACAACGTACGCTGTCTTCACCAAGATGTTGCTGAACTTCCATCACCAACTTTTCACCATTGGGACGGCGTATTTCTAGTGCGTTATAGATTTCCGGTAATTGTCCGTGGAACTGCACGTCGAGTACAGCGCCGATGATCTGTTTGATTTTACCCGTATTGGCCATATTAAATAATTAAATAATGCGAGGGTGAATAATTGCCGCAAAGGTATGGGAAATTCCTCCGTTTACCCTTAATTTCCCGTAAGATTTTTTAACCATGAACGAGGAAATTACCCCTGCTCTCCGGGCTTTAAATACA
The DNA here is from genome assembly GCA_031375135.1 of Sphingobacteriales bacterium. Taxonomy (GTDB): domain Bacteria; phylum Bacteroidota; class Bacteroidia; order Chitinophagales; family Chitinophagaceae; genus Pollutibacter. The sequence goes on from JANMHK010000275.1 coordinate 574, forward strand.
CTGGATCCAGACCAATCACCGGGAAAAAAGAAGAAAAAAGACAAAAAGAAAAACGAACCCCTGCCCGATGACAAAACATTTCTTGCATACACCCGCACCCTGCTGGCCTGGATCAGGACATCCACCAGCCTGCTAACCTTTGGTTTCGCGATCTACAAACTGCTTCAGCAAGAGGCTGAAAAGCCGGGAGACCACCCCTGCTTCAATTATTCAACCCAAAAATGATCGGCGTGGTCATGATCCTTTCAGGCTTCCTGGGATTGTTGCTCGCAGACTTTGGTTTTATCCAACACTGCCGAAAATATGGCAAAACAAAGGCACAAACTTATTTCAACCCTGCTATGCTGCAGTCCTACGTTATCCTCATACTCTGCGTGCTGATTTTAACCGGCGCTTTTATTGGCGGGCATCGTTGATTTCGATCCAAAACCCATCCGGATCTTCAAGATAAAGTTGCTTGACTCCGTCCACCCGATTGGTAACAGACTGTTTATTACCCAGCCAATCCTCATAAGGAAGGCCTGCCTTATTCAATTTTTCGACAAACACTGCAACTTCAGGAACACTGAAACAAAGATGACTATTCTTATCACGGACGGCGCCGCCCTTGCTGCCTGCAATAAGATGCAAATGCGATTTATAACCAATGCTTAACCAAGTGTGCTTTCCGTCGTGAAAGGGCTCAGGAATAGAATCCAGGCCTATCATATTCATATAGAAATCAGTACTCTTCGCAAGATCTTTTACATAAAATGCAACATGGTTCAATACCGCTTTTTTCTCCTGGGCATGAACTCCACACGAACAAATAAATACCAATACAAAACAAACGATCAGCAGCTTCGACATATGTAAGTTTAATAGTCCTTCAAGGTAACCATTTGTTTAAACTTCGAGCTGTGACGTTGAAACTTAATGTGAACACCTTATTTGAAAAAATTCAACAAAAGATTGAATGGATAATTACGCCCTATATCTTCAACCCATGGAAAAGCTCGTGGTTATTTCACCTAGTTTGTACGACAAAGGGGCGCTTGTTGAAGCCGAGATCTATCCCAGCGAAAAAAATTTCCTGCGGTTGAAAAACCATAACACGCAACAACCTGCCAAATCATTCAGGATGTTGCTCGACACCGGTGCAAATATTTCCGCACTTGACAGGCAATTCATTGAAATGCTCCAACTACCACTCTATAGCGAAAAAGCTTTTGTGGACGGTGCCGGCGGCCTCACCAAACTCCACAAGTTCCGTTGTGTTCTGTATATGGAAATTTTTGGGCGGAAGGCTTTGCCTCTGGATATTGTGGAAGGGCGCTTCGAACACACTCCCTACGATGGCGTGATCGGGCGTGATGTGCTCCGGTTCTGCTCTATGAATTACGATGGACCTTCTAATTCTTTTAAACTTTCGGCCCCTCATTTTTGACCTGACCTAGTTGAAACAGGCGCTCCTGAAAATAAGATCGGATTCAATGAGATAGAATTGAAGAAAAACTCATTAATCAATAGCTCCAATCTACAATTGGTGTTTTCCTCAAAAAATGAAGTGAAAACAACATGACCAGAAAGTTCTAAACACGTCATTTTTGGTGCTATGGCAGATTTGCCATTGTTTATTCAAACACCAAAAGACAATTTTGTTTAGCCTATGAAATCAAAAGATGAAATTGCCGGTTTGTTGGGCAAAAGGATTCGAAGTCTAAGAACAGCACGGAATCTTTCCATGGAGGAACTCGCCATGGAGTCGGGGATGGATTATTCACAGATAAGCAGGATAGAACTCGGGAAGATCAGTACCAGCGTGTACCAGATCTATATGATCACACATGTTCTGCAGGTAAGCGTACATGATGTTTTTGAAGAAATTATCTAGTGTTAACAAATCGGTTAAGGTGAACCATTTTTTTGTTAACCAGGGATAAACGCCAACAAAAGGCCCCTTGGGGCCTTTTACTTTCCCGTCCCTATTTGAGGAATTTTGTAGAAATATCGAGAGCAAGCTTTTTGACATCAAACCCATGGTCACCCAAACTTTCGTATCCGCTGGCAAGATTACTCAACAAGACCAGTGAAAACTTTTCTTCAGGACAATTCACCATCGCTGATCCGGCCTGCCCAATATAGACAATGCATTTCTTTCCATTGATGTCTCTAACATACCAGCCAAGGCCAGCCTCAAGAGAGTCAGCCGCCGGCTTCTTTCCTTTGTAGATCACAGGCGTCTTCATTTGCTCCACGGAACTTTCACTTAAGATTTTCCCATCGAACATTGCCATGCTCAGCTGAATAAGGTCACCAGTAGTTGACATTACCCCGCTAAAGCCATTTACATCCATTGACTCTGTCACTTCAAGAGAAAACCTTACCTGCTTACCATTGCGCTTTGTATACGTCTGGGCCCTGTTCACCACAATGGAATCGCTGTTGATAAAACGGGTATGAGACATCAGGGCTTTGTCAAAAACATTCTTTTGCACATAATTTTCATAGGTCATTCCACTGGTATTGGAAATGATCAATGCCAATAGAAAGTATCCTGCATCGCTGGGCTGGAAGCCTTCCCCTGGCGCAAAAACCAGGGGCGGCTTAAATAAATTATCTAATTGTTCTTTCACCGTGGATTTAACCGTTGAAGCCACATGGACCCTGGAACTATTGAACTGGACACGGCCGAGCCCGGAGGTATGGCTGAGTAGGTGCCTGACCAGAATGCCGGTATGGGTAATGGGAACGCCATAAATATAACTCGTGATGGATGAATCAAGCGCGATCTTACCCTGCTCTACCAACTGCATCACAGCCATAGCTGTCATGGGATTTGACACGGACGCAAATTCATACACCGTCGAAAATTTCGTACTCACCCTATGCTCTAAATTGGCCATACCGTAAGAAGTGGCTTTAAGCATTTTACCATTCTTAATGGCCATCAGTGTTGATCCCGGCACCAATTCTTTTTTCATGACAGACGTCACCATAAAATCAATAGAATCTGCCTGTTGCCTGGCTGCCGGTTCTTTTGAGGCCGGTTTTTCCTGACCAAGGGCGAATGAGCAAGTAAAGCAAAGAATACAATGCAGGATATACCTCATAAAGATTTTTTAAAGCGCCTGGATGACAAACGCAGCGATCACGGCTCCAACTATTGGACCTATAATCGGCACCCACGCATAACTCCAATTGCTGGACCCCTTGCCTTTAATGGGCAGTATGGAATGAATGAAACGGGGACCAAGATCCCGCGCGGGGTTGATGGCATATCCGGTAGGTCCGCCCATGCAAAGCCCAATGGCCAAAACGATCAAAGAAACGGGCAGTGCATCGAGAGAGCCTATTCCCGAAGCTGGCTTCACTATGGAAAATACCGCCATCATGAACACAAACGTGGCTATTACTTCCGTCAGTAAATTATCAATGGGACTGGAAATGGTCGGTCCTGTGCAGAACACCCCCAAGTGGTCAGTTTCAGTTGCATCGAAATGTTTTTTGTATGCCAGCCACATCATCAAAGAACCCATACAGGCTCCCAATAACTGTGCAACGATATAAAGGGGAACATCAGCCCAGGCAAATTTTCCCGCAACCGCAAGTGCTATCGTGACTGCAGGGTTTAAATGCGCGCCGCTTATTGGACCTGCAAAAATGACCCCTACAAACACGGCAACCGCCCAACCCATGGTGATCACGATCCAACCACTTTTATGGCCAAGTGTTTTATTTAAAACCACATTGGCGACTACACCATTGCCCAGTGTAATCAACAATGCCGTACCTATAACCTCTCCCATAAAAGCAGTCATATCAGATCAGTTTGGATCAAGATAATTAGAATTGATGAATTAGTCCCCGACCAACACATAATTGGATGCCAGTGCCGTGAAAGCCCGAACCTGATCCTGCACCCAATCTTCCCCTTTCTCCATCTCGATTGCCATCAACTGCGCAACTTCCCTTGAGACGACAATAGCAGATCTTGCATCCAGAAACAATAAGCGAATACGCCTGGCCAGTACATCCTCAACTGTCATGGCCATTTCATATCGTACAGCCCAAACGACTTCAGCTTTTATAAACGGATGGTCGGGGTGCATTCGTTCTCCCAGGGCAGGATCGTCTTTTACAAATTGCCTGATTCCGGCGGCATCAGCACCATAGATGTTAAGGTGATCATTTCGATCAACATGCTCCACCCAGCCATGAATCTGAAGGACTTCAGTTACGCATTCACGTTTATCAAGCTTACCTACAAATACTGCATTCTTGATCGCGTCCATGGCCATCTTTCGATAGGTTGTCCACTTCCCGCCGATAATGGTGATAAGACCGGCATTGGAAACCACGATGGTGTGATCCCTCGAAATCAGGGCCGTTGTAGTTGTACTCGCTGCCTTCACCAGTGGCCTCAACCCGGCATATACACTCAGCACATCGCTGCGCTTGATCACAGAAGCAGTGTACCTGTTGAAGTGACTCATAATAAAGCGGATCTCTTCTTCAAGTGCCTGGGGCTCTTCAGTCACTTCGTCAACTGGTGTATCTGTTGTGCCCAACACCAGTTTGTTATGCCAGGGTACGGCAAATAGTACCCGCTCGTCATCTGTTTTGGGTATCATCAGCGCCGATTCCCCTGGAAAGAATTTTTGATCCACAACCAAATGTATTCCCTGTGAAGGCGATACCATAGAGGCAGATTCAGGATTGTCCATTCCGATTACATCGTCCGCAAATACCCCCGTAGCATTGATCACTACCTTCGCCCTGATCTCAAAACTCGTATCAGAAAGATGATCATAAACAACCGCACCCCTGATCTTTTTATTCTCCCGCAGTAACTCCTCCACCTCCAAATAATTCACCAGACATGCTCCATGTTCCACTGCAGTGACTGCGAGATTGATGGCTAAACGGGCATCGTCAAACTGACCGTCAACATATTCTATCCCACCCTTCAAACCTTTTTGACTGATCATGGGCATTTGATGCACTACTTCTTTTTTGCTAAGCATTCTTACCCTGCCGATCTGTAGCTTACCAGCCAACAAATCGTATAGCCCTAGTCCAATACCATAATAATATTTTTCCCAAAGGGAAAAAGCAGGTACAATGAAAGATTGTTTTCTGGTAAGATGGGGCGCGTTTTTTAAAAGGATACCCCTTTCTCTTAAGGCCTCTCTTACCAGCTTTATATTTCCCTGAGCAAGATACCTCACGCCGCCATGGACCAGCTTGGTCGACCTGCTCGATGTTCCTTTTGCAAAATCATCTTTATCTGCCAACGCTACAGAATAACCCCGGGAAGCAGCATCCACTGCAATGCCCAGTCCAGTGGCGCCGCCGCCAATGACCAGGATATCCCATTCCTTCCCTGTCTTTAACCGCCCGATATTTTCCTTCCTGTTCATTTATTCTACGGGTTCGCCTTTGGATGAATACTCAATATACTGTAACCGCTCTGCTGCTTCTCCAGTCGCACCTGTGTATATATTCGCTCTTTAAGGGATTCAACATGGGATATGATACCAACTGTTTTATTGTATTCCGCCTGAAGCTGTTCCAAGGTGGTAATGGCTTCCTCCAGCGTTTCGGAATCTAAAGTCCCAAAACCCTCATCCACAAACAAACTGTCAATGCGAATATCACGGGAAGCAAGATCGGACAGACCCAAGGCCAGGGCAAGACTGATAATGAAGGTTTCGCCACCAGAAAGCGTCTTTACAGATCTCCGTTCATCACCCATAAACCTATCGGTAACCACCAGGTCATCATCTTCATCTGCTTCTGGCATAGACAACTCATACCTGCTATGAAGTTTCTTTAACCTCAAATTGCAAAACCTCAGCAAATGCTGCAGGGTTAATTTCTGTGCAAATTCATTAAATTTATTTCCGGTGGCGTCACCGATCAAAGCATTCAGCAACTCCCAGGGCCGCATCTGCAATTTCATGTCTGCCATTTCTTTTCCACCTTCTTCCAATTCTTTTCGGTTCTCAAGATCTGTCCTGATCCCGAGTTTAATGTCCTCCTCGTTTTTTCTGAAAAGCTCAACCGAATGCGTTAGCTCCACAATTCTGCCAGCCCCCGTCCGATCGTCAAAATCAGAATCATCATTCCCCTGCTCGTTCAAAAATTTTTCCTCATCAGCAAGCAGTAACTCCGCCGCAGCAGTGAGCTCATTATCGATGCTGTGCTGCTGCTCGATCAACTTTAAATAAACAGTTTCTTCAAGCATGGCAGCCGATGCAGATTCAACGGTCTGGTAACCCAGATCCCCTATGGGTGCACTGATCCTGCTTAGTATTTCCTTGCTTAGATTTTCATACTTGTCTAAACGAAGTTTACAACCACTTAAACTTTGCTCGGTCTCCTGCCTGATCCTGATCGCCTGATCAAGCCCAGCTCTTTTTTGCCGGCAGTCATGCTGAATATCTTTTCCTCCATACAATTTAATCACTGCTTTCTCCTGCATCAGCAAGTCCTTACATTTCTGATCGTAAGTCTTCATGCCTTCCAATGCTTGTTCAAAAAGAGGCCGGGCCGACAAAAAGGACTGGTAGTCAACCAGTTTCCCCAGGTCTGTTTTGCAACTGGTCAATAACAGTTCCACTGAACTTTCATGCTCAAAATCCTGCAACCCAATTCGGGTCGCAAACACTCTTATTGATTGGTCCAGATCTTTTGACCTAAGACCAGAAGCATCTATTTTTTCCTTCAGATACCCCAGTTCTTTCTCAACATTATTATTGCTGAGCTTCAGTTCCTGCTCGTCTTCTCGCGCTTTAACCAATGCCCGCTCAGCTTCAACATATCTTGACTCTGCTACACCGAGGTCCTGTGCGTAATGATGAACATATGGATGATCCGCAGATCCACATAGTGGACAAGGATCACCCTCCACCAATCGCTTCCTGTATTCCTCAAAGCTCTGTTCAGAAAGCATTTTTCTTCTCGCTTC
>JANMHK010000299.1:0-9387 GCA_031375135.1 Sphingobacteriales bacterium
ATTGCCCCGGAAACAAAAGACAGTGAATTCACCTGGAAAGGATTTCAGGAAGCAGTCAATAATGAACTGGTGGCCGTTTTTGGCAACTATGTCAATCGGACCTTTGTGCTGATGCACAAACTCTGCCAGGGGAAAGTGCCCAAACTGCACGAAGAGATCCTGGACGATAAAGACCGTGAACTACTTCGCCAATTTGGAGAAACAGCAGCGCTGGTCAAAGACGACATTGAACATTATCGCTTCCGCGAAGGCCTGTTCAAAGTGATCGATCTCTCAAGGAAAGGCAACAAATACATGCAGGAAAAAGAACCCTGGATCAAAGCAAAAGATGTAGATGGCTTTGGCAATCCCAGTCCTGAAGCCCAGAAACAAATAGATAATTGCCTGCACATCTGCCTGCAAAGTTGCGCAAACCTTGCGATCATGATCAATCCCTATCTTCCTAATACGGCTCAGAAGCTCCTGAATATGATGAAGGTGGTTGACAAGATGCTGGAATGGGAGAATGCAGGTAAAACGAAACTCTTGAGTGTGGGTTATAGCTTGAGGGCACCTGAATTATTATTCAGGAAAATTGACGACACCGAAGTAGCTGCGCAAATCGAAAAACTGCAGAAAGGGGAAGCAGCTGCTGCGGCAAATACTGAGGCCCCTGCAGGGCAACTGGCTGAACCCGCATTTGCCCCGGTGAAACCAGAGATCGTGTACGACGATTTCAGCAAACTGGACCTTCGCACTGGCAAAATCATTCATGCAGAAAAAGTTGAAAAAGCCGACAAACTTTTGAAACTTGAAGTTGACCTGGGATTTGAAAAAAGAACGGTTGTTTCAGGCATTGCCATTCACTACAAACCGGAGGACATCATAGGAAAACAAGTGGTGGTAGTGGTTAACCTGGCCCCACGCAAGATGCGGGGTATAGAAAGTAAGGGCATGATCCTGATGGCGGAAGACCGTACCGGAAAGCTCCATTTTGTAAACCCGGATGAAAATATTGAGCCGGGTGCAGGAGTGAGTTAATCGTTTTAATATCAGAAAAAAGATTAGATTTCCATATTCTCTAATCTTTAAACAACTCTTTTTTTATGACCAGACTAATGATCCCTGCATTGATGCTGATCGTTGCCGCATCCTGCAATGCGCCGGCACCTGAAGCTGCAGCAACGGTAACCAAAACTCCGTATTCGATCAAGCCCAACTATTCATCCGATTTCGAACCCGGTAAAAGAGAACAAGCCCAAATTGTATTGGATTGCTGGAGATATTACGATAATAATACGATCGATAGCATAACCCAGTTCATCAGTGACTCAATAGAAATGACTATGCCAGGCATGCCAACTATGAAGATGCAGCGTGACAGCGCAATGGCGGCCACTAAGATGGGCAGAGGCATGTTCAGTTCCGTGAAATCAGAGATCGATGTTGTTCTGCCACTACAGGAATCGAACAAAAAAGACGACTGGGTTCTGATCTGGGGTAGAGAAACGGCAAAGACCCAAGAAGGTAAAGAAAGCAAAAGAGAGCTGCATGAAGTTTTCGGCTTCGATAAAAACGGTAAGATCAATCGCCTTGAACAATTTGAAATCAAACAATAACTTATTCACCCTGAACAAAAAGGCCATTTACCCAAATGGCCTTTTTTATGCCCGTAAGCCAATAAATTATCTCAAAACGGCCCTTTTCTTAATCAGTATTTATCCTATCTTCGATAACAGTTGTTTAACTAACTAATTCAACGGCTTCCATATGAAAAGGACTATCCGGAAAGTTGCAGTATTGGGATCAGGCGTAATGGGATCAAGGATCGCATGTCATTTTGCGGGCATCGGCCTGCAGGTGATCCTGCTGGACATTGTTCCTAACGATGCCAAAGAGTCAAAAGACCTTAAGTTGAGGAACAAACTCGTGAACGACGCTCTGCAAGCGGCATTGAAAAGCAACCCATCCCCCGTTTACTCCAAAGACGTTGTTAAACGAATCACCACCGGGAACTTTGACGATAACATGAAGGAGATCGCCGGCTGCGATTGGGTCATTGAAGTTGTGGTGGAAAGATTAGACATTAAGAAACTGGTATTCGAACAAGTGGAAAAATACCGGAAACCCGGCACCCTGATTACTTCCAATACTTCTGGTATTCCCATACACATGATGGCTGAAGGGCGTTCAGACGATTTTAAAAAGCATTTTTGCGGTACACACTTCTTCAATCCCCCGCGCTACCTAAGGCTACTAGAGATTATACCAACACCATTTACTGATCCTGCCATTGTTGATTTTCTCATGCATTATGGAGATCTCTATCTAGGCAAGACAACAGTGTTATGTAAAGACACACCAGCCTTCATCGCCAACAGGATCGGCGTTTATGGCATCATGGCCATTTTTGGTCTGGTGGATAAGATGGGTCTCAGTATTGATGAAGTGGACGCGCTTACCGGGCCCGTCATTGGCCGCCCAAAATCAGCTACATTCCGAACTGCAGACGTTGTAGGTATTGATACGATGGTAAAAGTGGCCAAAGGAGTTTATGATAATTGTCCTGCTGATGAAGCCCGCGAAGCATTTGTCATTCCCGCCTGGCTACAGAAAATGGTAGACAACAACTGGCTGGGAGATAAAACCGGGCAGGGCTTTTTCAAGAAAGTCAAATCCGGCGGCCAAAGTGAAATTCTTACCCTCGATCTGAAAACCATGGAATATGGGACCCGCACCAAACCAAAATTTCCCAGTGTTGAGGCTGCCAAACCCATCGACGACCTAAAGCAAAGATTGAAAATGCTTTGTGCCGGATCAGATAAAGCTGGAGAGTTCTATCTTCATTTTCACTTTGGCTTGTTTTCGTATATAGGTAACCGTTATCCCGAGATCTCCGATGAATTATATCGGGTGGATGATGCGATGATGGCTGGTTTTGGATGGGAGATCGGAGCCTACGAAAGTTGGGATGTACTGGGACTGGTGAAAACCGTCGACAACATGAAAAAAGCAGGTTATTCCGTGGCTCCCTGGGTGGAAGAAATGATCGCTAAAGGAAATACAGCATTTTATAAAGTGGAGAATGGCAACAAACTCTGCTACTCTCCGGCAACAGGCAGTTATGTATCTACAGCCGCTAAGGGCCAGGAGTCGGCCTTTATTGTGATGAAGAATTTTTCGGGCCAGTCTGTTTGGAAAAACAGTGCCTGCAATACCTACCATCTTGGAGATGACGTACTCGGCCTCGAATGGAATACAAAGATGGGCAGTATCGGTGGCGAAGTCCTCGATGGCATTCAAAAATCCATTTCCCTGGCCGAGGAAAAATACAAAGGCCTGGTGATTGCGAATGAGACCCAGAATTTTTCAGCAGGTGCCAACGTGGGCATGATCTTCATGCTGGCCATTGAACAGGAGTTTGATGAACTGGACATGGCAATCAGGATGTTCCAAAATACCATGGTCAGGGCCAGATTTTCTTCCATCCCGGTAGTGGTTGCCCCACATGCATTGGCATTGGGCGGTGCCTGCGAATTGAGCTTACATGCCGATAAGGTATGCGCCGCTGCCGAAACATATATCGGACTGGTGGAAATGGGCGTTGGTCTTATTCCAGGTGGAGGCGGTACCAAAGAATTTGTGCTTCGCGCAGCAGATGAAATGCATGAAGATGAACCCGAAACCATTACACTGAAGAACAGGTTCCTGACCATCGCTACTGCAAAAGTAGCTACTTCAGCTGCAGAAGGTTTTGAACTGGGTATCCTACGCAAAGGACTTGACGAAATAGTGATGAACCAGGGACGCCGGATCGCGGAGGCCAAAAAATCAGTGATTGAAATCTACGACAGTGGTTATGTGACTCCAGTGCCAAGAAAAGATGTTAAAGTATTGGGCCGTTCAGCACTGGGTGCATTATATGCAGGAATCAATGGCATGTGGCGCGGCGGTTACGCCACCGACCACGATTCACTGGTTGGACGAAAATTAGCCTACGTCATGTGCGGCGGTGACCTTAGCGAACCTTCGTTAGTGAGTGAGCAATATTTACTTGACCTTGAACGGGAAGTATTTCTTTCGCTCTGCGGCGAACGTAAAACCCTTGAACGCATTCAAAGTGTATTGAAAGGCGGAAAGCCAGTCAGGAACTAACCATCCACTACTTTTAAACCGTTCTTCCCGGCAAGCCCGTTTTCATTATTTTATCTTATTTTCCAAATATGAAAATAGGGCTGCTGTTTAGCGTATTCGTATTCCTGCAGGTACAGGGATTTGCGCAGGGACCAAAAATGAATTCCACGGTTCGTAAAAACATGAACGCAGTGGACACCTTGGTATTCCGTTCTCATATCGCCTACCTGGCCGATGATAAATTGAAAGGCAGGGCCCCAGGTACTGCGGGCTATCAACTGGCAGTTGATTACGTGACCAGTGAATTTAAAAAATTGGGGTTGACCCCTTCCGGCGACCAGGGCGGTTTTACCCAGACATTCAATCTCCGTAAGTCATCGGTAGAGCAGGGTTCCCTGAAAATGATGATGACTGACGATGCCGGAAATACGGATTCATTCTTTATCAGAAACGATATTTCACTGGTAGCCAATCCAATCAAAACAGAAGTAAAGATCAGTCAGGTACCCCTTGTTTTTGCTGGCTATGGCGTTGATGTACCGGGCATTCACTCAGACTACGAGCGTATTGATGCCCGCGGAAAAATTGTAGTGGTGCTAAAAGTTTCTCCACTCGGCCTGTCTGCAGATTACCAGTCGTACTTCAGCAGCGTTGGCTATAAGATTTCGGTAGCGAAGTCCAAAGGTGCAGTAGGTGTTATTGTGATCTATGACCGGCCTACACCGCCACCACAACCTGTTTTGCAAAACGCACTGAACCCTGAAAAAACAGAAGCTTATGGAAGCGGATATATTGGGAACGTGGACCTTTTCATGACGGCAACCAATAATTTCCTCTCAGCACTACTACTCAATACTGGTAAGAGTTATAGCCAGACCGTTTCAGAGCTCAAGCCCGGGAAGCCCAATTCCTTCGACATCAGTAAGAAACTCACTGCATCCTTTAAAAACAAACATACCGATATTGAGACTTACAATGTGATCGGGATGATTCCAGGGTCTGACCCGGTATTGAAAAATGAATATGTAGTCCACACTGCCCACCTCGACCATATCGGCATAGGAAAGCCGGTGAACGGAGATTCTATTTATAATGGGGCCCACGACAATGCATCTGGCGTTGCTTCGCTGCTGGAGATCGCCCGACTATATAAGAAAAGCGGTGTAAAGCCAAAGCGTTCTATTCTGATCACGATGGTTTCAGCGGAAGAGTCCGGACTATTGGGCTCTGCCTATTTTGCTTCCCATCCTTCCATACCAAAATCTGCCATCGTAGCCAATATAAATACCGATATGCCCACACTGATTGCACCGATGCTGTCTGTTGTGCCACTGGGGGCAACGCATTCTTCGATGCTTCAGCATGTACAATACGCGGCAAAAATGCTGAACCTGGATATTCAGGATGATCCCGAACCGGAACAGTCCTTTTTTACCCGCAGTGATCAATACAGTTTTGTCCGGGAGCATATTCCTGCCGTACATTGCAAGAATGGCAGAAAAACAAATCAACCCGGGTTTGACCTGGATACCTATATCAAAAAATGGAGGGCAAAATATTATCACCAGCCCGCTGATCAGATAGATGGGTTATTCTTTTATGCAGCCGCAAAAACATATGTTCAGTTGAATTTCCTGATCAGCTATTCTATTTCTATGAATAAGGAAAGGCCAACATGGAACTCGGACTCTTACTTCTGATTTTTGCCGTTCATACTATTCAACGATGAGATAGGAATTTCACGCTTTATCTTAACCCAAACTGCCGCCCATGCCGATATTGAAAATTCAACAGGTAGAAAAATCATATGGTAAGATTAAGGCCCTGAAAGGGGTTTCACTGGAAGTGCCGGAAGGTTCGGTATTTGGTATTCTCGGGCCTAATGGATCTGGGAAAACAACACTGTTGAGTATCATACTTGATGTTTTAAGTGCAGACAAAGGAGATTTTCAATGGTTCGGCAAACCCGGAAGTGCGGAGACCAGGAAGCAGATCGGCTCCCTGCTTGAGACGCCTAATTTTTATCACTATCTCTCGGCCGTAAACAACCTTAAGGTCACACAGAGTATTAGCCACCGTGGTACAGATGCAGATATAGATGAAGTACTTGTTAAAGTCAAATTATCAGAACGCAAGAACAGTCGCTTTTCTACTTATAGCCTGGGCATGAAGCAAAGACTTGCTATCGGAGCAGCCCTCCTGGGCCGGCCCAGGGTACTTATTTTAGACGAGCCCACAAATGGCCTTGACCCGGTTGGCATTGCTGAAATGCGCGAATTGATCAAAGAACTGAGCCAGCAGGGATTCACCATCATCATGGCCAGTCATTTGCTCGACGAAGTCGAAAAAGTTTGTACCCATGTTGCGATCCTAAACTATGGAGAGCTCATTACACATGGCCGCGTAGATGAAATATTGGTTGATGAAGACATTATTGAAATTGGGGCCTCAGATCTTCCTGCTCTGGAAAAACTGATCACTGGTTTCCAGGGCTATAACGAGATCAGGAAAGACGGTAATTATTTGCACGTTTATTTCGATAAAGGAAAAGCCAAACCCCAGGAGATGAATGCATTTTGCTATCAGCAAGGCATCCTGTTAAATCACCTGGTACATAAAAAACAAAGACTTGAAACGAAGTTTTTTGAATTAACCGGAAACTGATCATGTTAAACATCTTACATACTGAATGGCTTAAAATAAAGCACTATCCCGCCTTCTGGCTGGTGATGCTGATGACCGCATTATCTTACCCAGGGGTGAACCTGCTTTTCTGGTACGAGTATCAGGATATCACCAAAAAAGAACAGGCAACTGGCAAGATGGTGAAAATGCTTCTAGGTAATCCTTTTGCCTTTCCTGAATCTTTTCATACGGCAGCATTTTTCAGTTCCTGCTTTGTTTTTATTCCTGCCATAGTGATCATGCTGCTGATCACCAATGAGTATACCTATAAAACAAACAGACAAAACATCATTGACGGTTGGTCGCGCAACTCGTTTATTCTTGGAAAATTTTTCGACGTATTGTTGATCACATTAATGGTAACGCTGCTATATGCGGTGATCGCCTATATCATAGGAATACTGGCTACTAAAACTTTGGTGGCGGCCGACATTTGGAAAGACGCGAAATATATTCCGCTGTTTTTGTTGCAGACATTTTCTCAATTGTCGTTTGCATTCCTGATCGGCTTTTTAGTCCGAAAAGCATTTATAGCGCTGGGGATCTTTGTTTTTTATTCAATCATTCTTGAAAATGCTGCTGCTGGTATTGCAAAGGAAAAGTTTTATGATCTGGGGCGTTTTTTGCCGTTAGAGATTTCAGATCGCCTCATCCCTGTACCAGCCTTTGTTGGAAGATTCAATGAAAAATCCTACGCAGCGAAATTAGCCGCTATTGATACCCATATTCTTTACACGATCATACTCACTGCTGCTATCTGGGGAGTCATCTATATTGTCAACAAGAAAAGAGACTTGTAAGAAATTGCTAATTGACAACTCCCCAGTGTACGAATTTCATAACTTCATGCCATGAAAATCAGCTTCATTTCATTCATCGTAGTTTTTCTATTCGCCGCCACATCATTTGGACAATCGTCTACCGGGAGCCTGGTAAAATCGCAGGCAATGGAAATGGCGAAAGCCATGGTGAATGGTGACACAAAGAATTTCTCCAGGTACATGCTGCCAGAACTGATCGAGGCAGGCGGGGGTGCAGACAAAGTCAATTTCATGATGGACTCGATGTTTGTAGTGTTTAAATCCTTTGGAGGCAAAGTAGATAAGATCACTTATGGCAATCCCGGAAAAATTGTAAAGTTTAAGAAAGAACTGCAGACCACCCTTCCGCAGACCACGAAAGTCACTTCTTCTTTTGGAGATGTAGAGTTGAGTTCAACCCTGGTGGCCATTTCCAGGGATAGCGGGAAGAACTGGTATTTCTATGACACGTCCATGGGCAGGGCAGACCAGTTGAAAGATAAATTACCGAATCTAAGTCCGGAGATCGTGGTACCTACGGCCGAAAAACCAAAATTTACTCCTAAAAATTAATAATGGGAGAAGTTGAGATCAATGTACCGTCTGACAGTCTTGTCATACATGCCCATATCGTGACCTACGGCGGCGCAGCCGACATGGAAGTCACTGAGCGGATGAGGCGTGAAATAGAGAACATGTGGAATGAACCTCGTGTATCCGTTATTATCTTTGACCTGCTTCTCGACCTTCGTTTCAGCATCACTGCCGAATTAATTCCAACGCTTGATCCCCATACAGTTGCATCGAATTTGAATCCAAGAAATAATTATTTCAGGATCGAAACAAATTCATTGCACAACATTTCATTTGTAGACGGACTTGGATGCAACACGGGATATTTTCAATACGATAATCTCTATGAAGGTTCCACAACTGCGGCGCACGAGTTTGGACATACACTGGGATTAGATCACCCTTCTTATCTGGACATCCGCGGCATAGGTGCGCCTGGGATTATGTATCCGCGGGGTACGCTGGTAGACCCTCAGTATCAATATGATCCCAATGTAGCAGCAGGTTTACCGGGGGGAACGATGCATCCACGATTCAGGAAAGTTCGACGCGAAGACCTTCGGGCATTAAAACTGAACTGGTTAAGATTCTACAATAACAAAGCAGTATTGGGAGGATTCACCAATTTCTTTCACACCCCGCATTAATGATTTTAATAAAGGTCGTCGATCGCTTTTTCAAGGTTGGGAAACCTGAAACTAAAGCCTGTAGATTCTAATTTCTCACTGCTGACTGTGGCACTCTTAAGCACTTCAGTACTCATTTCTCCTAATACAGCTCTCAGTACAAAAGCAGGTACTTTCACCGTATAGTGCCTTGAGTTGGTGATATGTTTTGCCAGCGCCATGGTCAATTCCCTGTTAGTGGCTGGATTCGGCGCAACAGCATTGTAAACGCCCGAAAGAGATTTGTCCTCCAGCGCGTGCAGAAAAACCCGGCACAGATCATTGATATGGATCCAACTGATGACCTGACTTCCATCACCCAAAACAGCGGCCGCACCTAGTCTCAATGGTTTTCTGAATTCCTTCATAGCACCACCCTCGCTACTCAGCACAATACCTGTTCTCAACCTGATCAACCGAATGCCTAGGTCTTCAACGGGCTGTATGCTTTGTTCCCAAAGTTTACACGTTTGCCCGAGAAAATCATCTGCTGACGGATCGGTCTCTACGAAGGGCTTGCCGTGGTCTGCACCATACCAGCCAATGGCGGA
>JANMHK010000389.1:0-9855 GCA_031375135.1 Sphingobacteriales bacterium
CGCCTTTCTGAACCGAAGGCGGCTAGCGACCAAGACTGTTACTCTTTATAGAAACAATGCTTCTATAAATTAGGAAACAAAACATCGATTGATTCCGTTGTAAAGGGGGACGTCCACAACCATGTGCTCACCCCGTATTCTATTTGCAGGCTCATTTAATTACGATCTATTTTGTTACCCTGAGTATGCCGTTCATGATCCTCCAGTGACCAGGGAAAGTACATACGTATGGATAATCACCAGGCAGATCCGGCAGTTTGATCGTTATGGTAAACTTCCCACCTGGATTCACCAATGGTGTTGCTTTCAATATTTCAGGCATTTTAGGAACATAATTCATTTTTACGCCATTAGGTTCCTGGGCCAGTTTATCTGCCGCAGCACCTACTTTATCCATGGTACCCGGCTTGATCAATACCAGGTTATGCTGCATGAAATCAGGATTTTCAAAAACGATCTGAATCGTTGTTCCCGCTTTTGCCGTGAGCAGTTGCTTGTCGTACTTCATCACATCTTTCAATACTTTCAACACGATGGTTTTATCGATCTTTCCCGTTTCTGCAACGGCTACCGGTTTATTGCCATCCAGTGTTTCAAACTTTAGATTTTCTGCTCTTCCACGGAAGCCAAATATAGAATCAGGGTATTCATACAAACGATCTTTCCCTTTCCGATTGTCCAGCGTCACCCGCAGTGGTGCTTCCAATTCAGTTTTGAATAATCCGGGTGCTTTCGTTGTTCCAACTTCTTTATTATCTATCGCAAGCCTCATGGTACCATCTTTCTGCAGGCCTGCTCTATAAGAGAATTTGCCAGGTACTTCTTTTGACACGATGGAATATGAATTCCCTCCCTGGTTTACCCGAAACTGAAGTTTATTATCGAGCAGGAACAAAGCATAACCGTTTTGACTGTTCCCCTGCGTAGCGAGCATACCAGATACAGTTGTGGGATTGGATGTTTTATCCACATCTCCAGTTAAGAGTATTTCTTTACCTGCCAGTTCAGGATTGATCAACTCTTCGTCCGGCCTGCCGGATGATCTCCTAAGGCCAATAGTAGTTAAACGACTTCCAAAAGCAAGTCGTTGCGCAACCGAGGCCTCATGTAATGAAGGATTCTCGTTCAACCCTTTTTTCCTGAATGCAGCACGGAAACTTTCCTCATTGAGTTTTGCGGCAACAGTGAGGCTTTGTTTCAGCCATTCGTCGGAAACATTTTCTTCCTTCTCTGCAATATTCACCAGCACGTTTCCAATTTCAGCCGAAGGCTTCATGTCTGTAGTGGCGAGTACTGCAGCTAGCCTTACCCGTAAGTCTTTATCATCGAAAGATTTTGCATGGTTCATCGCCTGGAACAGGGCATCGTTCTTAGGTAACACTTCTATCGCTGTTCGTCGCACTCCTGCTGCAGGATGTGACAATGCTTTGATGGCAACATCCGTCGCTTCTTTATTGGTGCCATCCAGTGCCTTCAGACCGTGGATGGTCCAGAGTGCATGAATAGCAGGGGCATTCAGACCGATCTCATCCAATTTTTGATCCTGCACCAGTTTGTACAATGCGGGCAGTACAGAACGATCTCCTTTTTCAACCAACAAACGCTGGGCCGTTGTTCTCCAGAACATATTGTTGTTGGATAATGCTTTGAGCAATCCTGGCGTATCTCCTCTACTTAGCGAAAGAGTATTTCGCTGATCGTTATTTTTGTACGCGATTCGGTAAATACGTCCTCGTTCGTGATCACGCAATGGATTGATATACGCATTACCCTGTCCGTTCTCTGCTTTCAACCCGGAGCTGGACACACTCGGCGTTGGATTATGCTGGATGATAAAATCGTACCAGTCGGTGATCCAAAGCGCACCATCCGGACCTACTTCGGCTTGTATCGGCCCGGCCCATTCATCTGCACTATTCAAAATGTTCCAGCCATCTCCGTCTTCAATGAACCCTGCTCCTTTCTGCTGCAGGTTAATACGATGTACCAGTCGCCCCGTTGGTTCAGTTACAAATCCAACACGGTTCCAGAATTCCTTGGGGAAATTTCTGGCGGTATAAAGGCTATGACCTGCTGCTGCAGTATAACCGCCGTGCACATCCACCTGACGGAGATGCTTAGTGGCCACATGCATGTTATAATGTGCATCCAGTTTCTTCACACCGGTTTCGTTGATCTTCACTTTATCAGTATATCTTTTCTGCATACCAAGGAATGCGGTATGGGTATTATTTGCCGTTGAAATAAACACATCAAAATCTTCTGAGAAGCCGAGGCCCCAGGTATTATTGCTGGTGGTAGACAGGAACTCAAGTTTCTTACCATCAGGTGTAAAACGATATACACCCATTCCAAACTGCAATGAATCTTTTCCGACCAACCCTTTAAAACCCGAATAACCTACCACACCCCAGAGCATGTTATCCAATCCGTAACGGAGGTTAGAAGCCTGTGCGTGAGTGTCTGATTTACCCCAGCCGGTGATCACGTTTTGCCTGATATCGGCTTTGTCGTCACCATTGGTATCTTTCAGGAAGATGAAGGAGGGCGCCGCACTCACCATCACACCACCATTAATAAAAGTGAAACTGGTGGGTATATTCAGCTTGTCTGCAAAAATGGTAAACTTGTCTGCCTTGCCATCGCCATTGGTATCTTCCAGGATCTTGATCCTATCGTCACCTTTATCATCTTCTTTGATCTCATTGGGATAGTCTACCGTTTCGATCACCCATAAACGGCCACGCTCGTCCCAGTTCATATAGATCGGATTCACCACATCAGGCTCTGCTGCAAATAATTGCAATTCAAATCCAACCGGAACCTGCATGAGCGACATAGATTGTTCGGGAGTTAGCGACTCCTGAACTTTTGGGGCGGGATTTCTTTTCTCGTAGTTAGGAACGGGGCCGTCAAAATATTTTGGATCTGCCATTTTAAACGCAGCCAGTTCGCTGCTTGCCTTATCACCCACGGCCCACATGATGCCATTCCTGACCAGATCAAGAAAACCCGGATTCAGGAAAGTGTGGTCATCATGACCATAGGCCGTATAAAATACGCGGCCTTTGCCGTAATCGCGCACCCAGGTATAGGGCTCATGGCTTGTGCCTTCCACGCGTTCGGAAAGTACCAGAATCTGTTTGCTGATCTTATCATGTACGTAGGTTTCGTCAGACGTTGTAAATGCAGGAATACCCTTCATCACTGGATGATTTGGTGCCGTGATCACCGCAGGGAATGAATCATATTTGTGCGTTTTAAACTGGCCACCTATTAATTCGACCACTTCAGGCGAATTTCTAAAACACCAGGAAGCACAATGGATCGGGATGAAGCCCTTTCCTTCTTTCACAAATCCCAGCAATGCTTTTTCCTGCGGGGCAGTGATGGAATCATAATTGGCATAAACGATCAAGCCATCATATCCCTTAAGGTTATTCTCGTTTAAATCGTCGGGATTAGTGGTGTAAGAAATATTCAACCCCGATTTGAAATACTCCATGGTCATGATCGACGCGAGCTTCTCAGAATCGTGGTGCTTGCTCTTGTGACCCAGAAACAGAATCTCCAGTCTGCGGGGCGGATCAACGGGCTTCGGTAACGATGCCCCGATAAACAGAACGGAGAATATAGATATGAACAAAAAGGAGAAAAAATGTTTCTTACACATGGCAGTCAATTATAACGTTGTTGGCTTAGCGAATCTCTTATATTTTGGGTTTTAAGGCTTCCCCGATTTTGTCAAATTCCGACTGTATGTTATCCCTTTTTTCGATTATTTTAGCTTACTCGCGATAAATTATACTGAATTTGAAAGTAGCACTTCATAAGTCGATGATCCCCCCGGAGCAGATTTTTTTGCTCAGGCACCTGCAGGAAAAGCATTTTGATCCTGTTTGGCATGCCCATTACGAATATCAGCTTTTTGTAGTTCTAAAAGGCACCGGCACGCGATTTATCGGCGACAGCATCAAAACCTTCAAGGCCGGGGAACTGATTTTCACTGGCCCCCACTTACCCCATATCTGGCGCAGTGATGAAGCCTACTTTTCAAAGACCAGCAACTTGCAAACGGAAGGGATCGTGGTATATTTCAACGCTAATTTCCTGGGCGACCATATGCTGGAAAAACAGGAGCTGGTGACCTTAAGGAAACTGTTTGCCCGATCAAAACGCGGCCTTGAGTATTATGGCCCGAAGAAGCTGCTGGTGGTTTCGATGATTCAGGAATTGACAAAACTGGAGGGGATCCCCAGCGTGATCCAACTCTTGAGTATTCTCGATATGCTGGCCAATTCTAAGGAGTATCATTATGTCTCCTCAAAAGCCTACGATGATATGCTGAACCAGAATGAAACGGACAGGCTTAATGTCGTTTATGAATACGTCTTGAAAAATTTCCGACAAAAGATCTTGCTGGAGGAACTGGCAGAATTGCTGCACATGACACCCACTTCGTTTTCCCGGTATTTTTCCATGAAGAACAACAAACCTTTTTCGCGCTTTGTTTCGGAGATCAGAATCAAACATGCCTGTAAACTTTTAACCGAGACGGAAAATCCAATTGAACAGATCTGCTACGAATGCGGGTTCAACACCCTCTCTAATTTCAACAAACAATTCAAAGAACTCATGCAGAAGAAACCTACCCAATACAAAAGAGAATTCATGAGCCTATAAAGTCGGTTTGCCTGCATTTTTTATTAGCTTATCTTTTGAATCAGAATAATGCTTCCCACATGAAATCATCTTTTTTAATTTTTCTCCTGCTTCTAACTCTATCGTCATGGAGTCAGCAGAAACCGAATGTCATTATCATTTATACGGATGATCTTGGGTATGGTGATTTAAGCTGTTATGGAGCAACAAAAATAAAAACGCCAAATATTGATGCACTGGCAAATGGTGGCCTCCGATTCACAGATGCACACACCACCTCCGCAACCTGCACGCCATCTCGTTACGCACTGATGATAGGGGAATATCCCTGGCGAAAATCGGGAACCGGTGTTCTCCCGGGTGATGCGGCACTGATCATTCCTACGGATAAAATCACACTCCCGCTTGTGTTCCAACAAGCCGGGTATAACACAGGGATCGTTGGCAAATGGCATTTGGGCCTCGGCGATGCTGTACAAAAAAACTGGAACGCACCCATTGCTCCCGGGCCGAATCAGACCGGCTTTTCCTATTCATTCATCTTCCCTGCAACGGCAGACAGGGTGCCCACTGTGTTTCTTGAAAATGGTATGGTTGCCGGACTCGATCCCATGGATCCGATTGAAGTAAACTACCAGCATAAGATTGGCGATGAACCAACGGGACTAGAGCATCCCGAGCTATTGAAAATGAAATCTTCACCCGAACACGGACATAACAATACCATCATCAACGGGATTGGACGAATTGGTTTTATGAAAGGCGGAAAAACGGCAAGGTGGACGGATGAGGAAATGCCACTCAGCTTTCTCGAAAAAGCAAAACATTTTATTCGGCAAAACCAACAGAAACCTTTTTTCCTGTTCTATGCATTGACTGAGCCGCATGTCCCGCGCATGCCTTCCACCATGTTCAAGGGCAAAAGCGGACTGGGTTTCCGCGGCGACGCCATCCTGCAAATTGACTGGACGGTTGGTGAAATCCGGGACCAGTTGAAAGCCTTGAAACTAACCGAAAACACCATCATCATATTCACGTCAGATAACGGCCCGGTACTGGATGACGGCTATGAAGATGAAGCGGTGACCAAACTCAACGGCCATACGCCGTGGGGGCCGTTACGCGGCGGTAAATACAGTTTGTTTGAAGCGGGGACCAGGGTACCTTTTATTATGCACTGGCCGGCAAAGATCAAGCCGGGCATTTCCGACGCGATGGTCAGCCAGATCGACCTCCTGGCATCCTTCTCCGCCTTCCTCGGTGTAAAGATTCCTCCCGCACAGGCCCGCGACAGTGAAAACAACTGGCCCTCACTGACAGGCAAAACTAAGTCGGGCAGAAATTATTTAATTGAACAGGGCGGCGGTGGGCTTGCAATTGTCAGGGATAAATGGAAATATATTGAACCGGGAAACGGTCCTGCTATGAGCAGGCTGACGAATACAGAACTCGGCAATCTCCCTCTTCCCCAGTTGTATCATTTGAAAGATGATCTCGGAGAAAGAAATAACCTGGCAGATAAGCACCCAGACAAGGTCCGCGAGCTGAAGGATGAACTCGATAAGATCCGGAAGAACTAGAACGATTCATCCCCGGGCATTTGCAGTAGACGGCTGTACGATCCCGTTAGAAATAGATAGTTCTTTACATTTGCAGGAGTATAGATTACCACGCCTCTCGAAACATATCGGTATCATCGCTGTCATCATCTGGTAATAAAAATAGTTTGGGCGCCATTTTAAATACTTGTTTGTCTTTGATGAACCGGTAGTGTTATAACAAATGTAGCTCCTTCGTGCGGTATTCCGTTTGCAGTAATACTTCCGCCATGCCGATCTACTATTTTTTTGCAAAGGGACAGACCCAAACCCGTGCCCTCGTACTTATCTTTGGTGTTAAGGCGGACGAAGCTTTCAAATATCTGCTCAGCCAGTTCAGGCTCAAAACCAATTCCGTTGTCTTGGAGTGTGATGCAGACAAAGCGTTGATCGTCTTCAAAAATAGCTTCTGATGATATCGTTATCCGAGGAGGCAGACCGGCTTTGGCAAATTTTACAGAGTTACTAATCAGGTTTACGAAAAGTTGGTACAGCAGCACCGGGGAGCCTTCCAATATTGGTAATTCGGTGTATTTAAGTATTGCTCCTGTTTTTTGTAAGGCAAGTTCCAAATCAGTTTCAACGCTTTTAACTACTTCAGTTAAATCTACCAACTGAGGTATTTGCTTACTGGCATTAATGGTAGAGTAAGTCAGTACCCCTTCGATCATGTTGAACATGCGATTGGTAGCAACATGGATTCTTTCAATAAATCGGGTTCCAGTTTCATCCAGCCTGCCATCAAGGTGTTGTTCCAGTCGGTTCGTGAATGTTTTTACTTTACGCACAGGCTCTTTCAAGTCGTGTGACGCCACGTGCGCAAATTGCTGCAGGTCATCGTTGGAACGCTGTAGTTCTCTGGTGCGTTCGGCTACTAACTTCTCTAAGTTTTCTTCTATATTTTTCTTATCATGGATGTCTGTACTGGTTCCGATCCACTGTTGAATCTCGCCCTGAGCATCCCTCTGTGGTATAGCACGACTCAACTGCCAGCGGTATTCACCATCGGCACGTCTAAACCGGTGCTCAAAAATAAAATCCTTACCAGTAGCAATGGACTGCGTCCACAACCGTATGTTGTCATTCCGGTCATCAGGGTGTACAATCTTTATCCAGGCATCATTGGCTATATCCTCGTTAGTTAACCCCGAGTACTTGTAAACCGCTTCATTAAAATAAGTGAGACGCCCATCAGCATCTCCAGTCCATACAAACTGTGGCATCTCATTAGATAAAAGACGAAAACGCTCTTCGCTTTCCTTCATCTTCTGCTCCGCACTCTTTTGAACGGTAATATCGGTACTCGTAATTAGGACCATAGAAACTTTCCCTTCTTCATTAAAAAGTGGAGCCCCCTGAACATAATGCCAGCGTGTTTCTTTTGTTACCTTGTTAATTTGCATCAGTACCGCCTGCGATGGAAGCCCGGTGGTGAGGCTGATATAAGCCGGCGAACTTTGAGGACCAAAGTGATTTCCATTTTCGTCAAAGCGTTCAAAAAGCTCGTCTGCTATTTCTAAAAGGGCGGGTAAATCTTTTTCCGCCAAAAGATCTTCCGGTGTAAAATCTCCATATACAGCAGCCCCTCTGTCATTCACGTAAATCATCTTACCCTTTTCATTGAGAAGGTAAACGCCTGCAGGAATGTTTTTAAATGTCAGCTCAAGTTGTTCTTTCGCATTCTCTAAATCCCGCTCGATTCGTTTTCTTTCGGTTATATCTTTAAAAGTCCAGCTCCATGCATAATAAATTCCACCTTCTCCCACTACAGGATACCCATTTCGCTCTACTATTTTGCCACTCTCAAATTCCAATTCGTCATGGCATGTTTCTGTAGGATTCTCGTAGAGGTATTTTACTTTATCAAAAAACTGCTGGGGCTTTACTAACTGGGTCATTGCAAATGAAAGAGCTGCTTCATCGTCTTTTGCATCAACAATATGTTGCGGCATGTTCCATATTTCGATAAATCGCTGGTTGTATGAAATAATTTTTCCTTTCGCATCTACCAGCAAAATGCCATCGACACTTGCCTGGTTATGTGCCTCTAGCAAAGCGGTTCGATATGTCAATCTTTCTTCAGCTAACTTTTCTTCATGTACATCTACTACCGTTCCAATCATCCCTTCAAATTCATTGTTTGCGCTAAACTTGGGACTACCGCTATCAACTGCCCACCGATATTCACCTCGTGAATTACGAAGCCTGTATGTTGTGGAAAACGGTTTATGCGCTGAACTGGCTTTAATAAAAACTTCCGCTACCTGCGCTTTATCATCAGGGTGTGTAGCTTCGAGCCAGCCAAAGCCCTTAGCTTCTTCTTCAGTTTGGCCGGTATAGTCGTACCACAGCTTATTCAAATAGCTGCAACTTCCATCCGGTTCTGTAATCCAGATAATTGCGGGAACGGTATCGGTAAGTCTCTGGAAATATGTTTCGCTTTCCCTTATTTTTTGGGCTGCCTCACGTTGTTCGGTAATATCGGTATGAACACCTACCCATTCCTCAACACTACCATTTTCATTAAGTGCCGGAACTGCCTTGACGGAAAATAGTCTCCATCCATCCTGCTTTGTCTTCAGCCTGTGTTCAAATTCAAAGGTGCTTTTATTTTCTACAGCGTTATTCCATGCATCCAATGTATGCTGTGCTTCATCGGGATGGATGGCAGATGACCATCCATAGCCCTGGTATTCTTCAAAAAGCTGGCCCGTTAATTTAGCCCACCCTGGTTGTTCACCTCTCATTTCACCAATCGCACTGGTTGTCCAGATGATACCCTCTACGGCAAGTATGGCAGCCTCAAATTTCTTTTCGCTTTCTTCGACTTTTTTTCTTGCCACTACCTGCTCCGTAATTTCATGAGCCAATGCCATTACACCAGAAATGGTTCCATCTGCTTCTCGTAATGGCTCATAAACAAATTTGACAAAAGCATTTTCAAGTTTGCCATTGCGCATTAAATTAACAGAAAGTTCCTGCATAACACATCGTTCGCCTGTATGGTAAACATTGTCTAAAAGGTCTTTAATTCCCTGGTCTCTCAATTCGGGAAGTACATCAAATACGGGTTTGTCTAATGCCTGTTCCAACGATTTGTCCCACAATTCACACATTCCTTCATTCATCGTTTCTATCACATAATTCTCCCCGCGTAAAACGCAAATAGCCACTGGTGCCTGTTGCACCAGCAGCTTAAACCTTTCTTCGCTTGCCTTTATTTTTTCATTTAGTAATGCCTGAGGTGTTACCTCATTTGCCAGTATTGCCACTCCCGCTATCTCGCCATTTACATTTCGCTGCGCCTGATAAACAAAATTGTAATATACCGTTTCGTCAATGCCGTTACGCTGTAGAGTAACAGCTTTTTCATATGCATGAAAAGGCTGGCCCGTTTTATAAACATTCAGCAATAACTGATCAAAACCCTGTTCAACTATTTCAGGTAAAACTGAAAATATTGATTTCCCAATTACATCTTTGCCCTTGCCCCATGAAGTTAGTATGGCACTATTGGCAATTTCAATAATCATATTTTCTCCTCTTAAAATAGCGATCATTGAAGGCGAAGAATATATTAGTTCGTGAAAACGAT
>JANMHK010000397.1:0-3842 GCA_031375135.1 Sphingobacteriales bacterium
GAAGATGTTGAGACATTGAACAGGATGGCTTTGGCTGAAAAACTGGATATCACCAAGATCAGTTATGGTGTCTTATCCAGGATATTGCCGAGCTATAAAGTATTAACGGCAGGAGGTGCATTAGGGATTGGTGTGGGACCATTACTGGTTTCCAAGAAGCCCGTAGAAATCAATACGGTAAATGAAATGACCATCGCCTTACCGGGGATGAATACCACCGCCCACATGTTATTTTCAATGGCCTTTCCTGAGGCATTGAAAAAGAAATTCATGGTTTTTTCAGCGATTGAAGATGCTGTTTTGAAAGGTGAGGCTGATGCAGGTGTAATTATTCACGAGAACCGGTTCACATTTGCTCAAAAGGGCTTGCACAAGTTGATGGATCTTGGGGAATATTGGGAAAAAAATACTCACAGTCCGATTCCATTGGGCGGTATAGTGATGAATAGGAGATTTGACGGCAGGATCATGGAGCAAATAAACAGCCTGATCCAGCAGAGCTTGCAGTACTCAAAAACAAACTACCCTGTGCTATCGGAGTTTGTAAAGGAGCATGCACAGGAAATGGAAGAGCAGGTGATGCGGCAGCATATTGATCTCTATGTAAACGACTATTCATTTGATTTGGGACAAAAGGGCCGCGCCGCAGTATGGCAGATGCTTGAAGTGGCTGAAAACATTTTCCCTCAGGCGGTCAGTGGATCTTACGAGGTGTTCTTATAACTTGAGTTGCACTGCCTTGGAATAAACTTCGAGGCATCGCTTCCTGGCCATGTCGTGATCAACTATCGGTGCCGGGTAGCTGAACTCCTGAAATTCAGGGACCCATTTGCGGATATAAGCCAGGTCCTTATCAAACTTTTCGGTCTGCAGTCTTGGATTAAATATTCTAAAATAAGGTGCGGCATCGCAGCCACTTCCGGCTGCCCATTGCCAGCCACCATTGTTAGAAGCAAGATCAAAGTCCAAAAGTTTTTCTGCGAAGTATGCTTCTCCCCAGCGCCAGTCGATCAACAGATGTTTACAAAGAAAGGAAGCCACTACCATTCTCACGCGGTTGTGCATAAATCCCGTAGCGTTCAGTTCACGCATACCGGCATCTACAATGGGGTATCCGGTTTGTCCCTGACACCATTTATCAAACTCGGCCTCGTTGTTCCGCCATTCGATAAAATCATAAACTGGCTTAAATGCCTGACCCGCTCCTACTTTTGGGAAGTTCCAGAGGATCATTTGGTAGAACTCCCGCCAGATCAATTCGTTCAGGAAAGGTTCGCTGAGATGCATGACATGCCGGGCAAGTTCCCGGATACTGATGGTCCCGAACCTGAGATGAACGCTAAGTTTTGAGGTCCCCTTGATTGCCGGAAAATCCCGTTGTGCTTTATAGTTTCTTACTATGTCATCTTCCACTATGCTGGCGGGAAAATCCAGTGTCATGAGATGGAATCCCATCTCTTCCAGAGCTGGAATGGGTTGGGGCAGTTGTTGGTATAAGTTATGAGAAAGGCTGTTGGTGTCATAAGATGCAAGAGATGACTCATTCAGCCTGGCCTTCCATTTCTTGCTATAGGGTGTAAAAACGGTATACGGAGTTCCGTCATCCTTCATCACTTCATTTTTTTCAAAGATCACCTGGTCTTTAAAACTCTGAAAGGAAATTCCTTTGGCCTGAAGGAATTCGGTTATTCCACGGTCCCTTTGTAAGGCATAGGGCTCGTAATCGTGATTGGTGTAAACGCTGTTGATATCAAAGTCTTGAGAAAGCCGTTCAAATATGTCCAGAGGCTTCCCGTAATAGACCTTAAGGGAACTCCCTTTATAAACCATTTGCTGCTGCAGGGAATGGATAGCCTGGTGAATAAATACCACTCTTCGGTCGTGCTTGTCTTCCAATTGATCTAAAATATCCTTGTCGAAAATAAAGACCGGAAGCACCGGGATTGGTTGGTTCAATGCCTGAAAAAGGCCTGCATTATCATGGAAGCGAAGGTCTCGGCGGAACCAGAAAATATTCATTTTTTGCGGAATCATGGAGTCAATCTAGTAAACACCGGCAGACTGAATTGGTTTAGCCTTTAGTGAAATAAGGGTTTAACGAACTGGTCGTATAGCGTTGCTGCCACGGTATTGGCTCCATATGGTTTATCGTTGACCGAAGCCACCCATTGAATACCTCTTACGGCATTGGTGAGAAACACTTCGTCTGCCACCAGCAGTGTCTCCGGGGTCAGGCTGAGTTCATGAATGGGTATGTTCTCGAGTAGTTGTCTTCGCATAACCCCCTGAACGGGTGCTTCAGACAATGGGGGGGTAAAAATACGATGGTCTTTCACCCAGAAAATATTGGCAATGGTGGAGTCGGCGATACGATCATGAGTGTTCAAAACCAGAGCATCGTTCCATTTCTGTTCCCGGGCGTATATGGCAGCCTGCACGTAGACCAGGAAATTGTTTGATTTAATGTTGGCGAAAGAGTCGATAGCTTTTCGTCCTTCTTCAAAAATGCCGATGTGGAGGCCATTTGTATTAAAAGCGAGGGCATCGTCAGCAATTGGCCATGTTTGAATCACAAAACCGGGATGAAGAGGAGTTCGATCAGTCAATCCGCCATCCCCGCGATATACGGTAATACGAACCCGGGCCCTGGAGAGTTTATTTTTACTAATGAGGGAGTTTACCTGGCTATGCAGGTAGGTGGGTGTAAAAAGTTTAGGGAGTTCGAATTTGAGTTTTTCTAAAGCAGAGAACAGTCTTTGCTGATGAAATTCCCAAAGGGGTATGTCATTGAGGTGGAACCGAAGGGTTTCAAAAACGCCATCACCGTAACGAAATGAGCGGTTATCAGGGGAGATAACGGGATCATTCTCCTGGTGGAATTTACCATTATGAATGAAGAAACCGGGCATTATTTATCGATGATCCCTGTTTTAACGGCAAACATCACCAGGCCGGCCATTGATTTTGCGCCCGTTTTAGTTTTCAGTTTATCCCTGATCGCTTCTACGGTCCGGGGGCTGAGGTCAACCATGTCTGCGATCTCCTTGGTACTTTTCTCTTCGCACATCAGTTTAAGGATAGTCACTTCTTTGTCGGTCAGTTTGGTATCCAGCGGAAGGCCTGCATCTGCCTGGCGTTTCATGCGGAGTCCGTCGATCAGGGCTTTATTGGTAAGGGCGTTAAAATAATATTCGGTTGCATGAACGGTTTTCACTGCTTCGTGGATGATATCTGAATCTGAGTTCTTAGTGAGATATCCGTTTGCTCCAAGTTCCATGAGTTTGGAGATCATGGAATGATCATTATGCATAGTTAGCATAACCACTTTAATATCTGGATATAGCTTCTTGATTTCAGGTAGTGTAGCTATACCATCCATGATAGGCATTTGAATATCCAGGAGAATGACATCGGGATGGATATGTTTAAGCAGGGTAAGCAGTTGCATTCCGTTATCCGCTTCTGCGACCATTTTGATGTCTTTCTTCATGGACAGGGCGGTTTTGACCCCTGTTCGGAAAAGGACATGATCATCTGCGATGGCTACTTTGATTTGATCGCCCGTTTCTTCCTTTTTCATTGGATTCAGGTTTTGGTTTTTATGCTAAGGGTTTTGGATGTAAATATACCAGTGCAATTATAGTTATTTATCGGGCAAAGGCCAGCGTAAAACTACCCGAATTCGGGGTTGGTAAAAACCCCTTACCCACAAAACACCATGAATTGGTGGTGTTTTTCTACCATTATCCGTTTATTTTCACCTTGCTTAATGTACACCGCTAACCTAGATTTGGAAGATGGACAGGGCTATTACAATATTGTATCTCGTATTTATTGCAATT
>JANMHK010000402.1:0-6902 GCA_031375135.1 Sphingobacteriales bacterium
GCTCTAATTGTTTATCGCATTAACCATCTACCCGGCTAGCATACTAACCGGTTAATTCACTTCCAGTGGGTTAACTCACTAACAAATGCTCTAATCATTTTATGCATTAACCATCTACCCGGCTTTCACACTAACCGGCTAACTCATTAACAAAGTGGGTTAACTCACTAACAAATACTCTAATTATTTATTGCATTAACCATCTACCCGGCTAGCATACTAACCGGCTAGCTCACTCTCCCAGTCCAAACAACCCGCTGTTCAACAATTGCAGTGTACGTGTTTTCTGATCAGATGGCACCAGGATCGAAACATTATGCGGCGTTGCCCCAAAACTGACCATCCCAATGGGAACGGAGTTGAGTGCTGCAAATAGATCAGCCAGAACGTTGTGAGAAACAGTCAGCTGATTACCCACAATAGCAATGATGCTCTGGTCCTTCACCACTTCTACTTCTCCAAACGGATCCAACTCCCGCAAGATTTCCTGTAAATGAGTGCCATTATCAATAGTGAGTGATACGGCCACTTCAGATGTAGTGATCATGTCAATCGGTGTGCGGTATTTTTCAAACACCTCAAATATCTTCCGGAGAAATCCATAGGCCAATAGCATCCTGCTACTCTTGATCTTCACCACGATGATCCCGTCTTTTGCTGCAACGGCCTTGATCCCCTTCGACCCTGCTTCTTCAGTGATCAGCGTCCCTTTTGCAGAAGGCTGCATCGTATTCAACAACTTCACGGGGATCTTGTACTGCTGCGCCGGCCAGATAGATGCAGGATGAAGGATCTTGGCACCGAAATAAGCCAACTCTGCCGCCTCATCAAAACTCAATTGCTCTATGGCAACCGTTTTGCTCACCACACGCGGATCGTTATTATGCATCCCATCTATATCCGTCCATATCTCACACACCGATGCATTGATGGCCGCAGCGATCAATGAAGCAGAATAGTCACTTCCTCCCCTTTTCAGGTTGTCCACCTCTCCCCTTGCATTGCGACAAATATATCCCTGGGTAACAAAAAGTTTCTTGCCTTTGTACTGCTCAAGCAATTGTTTCAGCTTTACTTTTATAGTACCGATCTGCGGTTCATCATTGCTGTCGATGCTCATAAATTCGAGCGCAGGCAGTAAAGCATGATCGATGTTTTGCTCCTCCAGGTACAGACTGAATAATTTGGTACTCATCAATTCTCCCTGGGCAAGGATGTCTTTATTGAGGGCCTCATTAAAAGATATCTTCAGTATAATATTCAGGAATTCAAAATGCTCGCTGATCACCGCAACAGCTTTAGCTCTGAAAGCCTCGTCACTCAGCAACTCATTGATAAACTGTTTATAATGATCTTCCAGTTTATTGATAAACTGACTGGCTTGTTTCTTGTCTCCTTTCGACATGGCATCTCCAATAGAAACAAGACTGTTTGTTGTTCCACTCAATGCACTTAATACAACAATTGCAGGTTCTTCAGTTCCTGTAACAAGCCTCGACACCTCATGCATCCTTTCAGGCTTCCCAACGGAGGTACCACCGAACTTCATTATTTTCATACGTTTCCCTTTTTTTGAGGATGCCAAAAATATGGAGAAAAAACGGCAGATGAACAGGAGGAATCACCGATCCGGAAATGGAACCAAAAATTTGCCCGCCAGCGCTTTCAGGTCGTTCACCACAACAGACAAAAGAGGAATCCCTTCCGACCTTCTCTGTTTTTCCATCATCCGTTCCGGGTCTCCCGGAACCAGTACAGGGCAATTTGGATCGATGGGATTGGCATGCCGGAATCGCTCCAGCCACTTGTCCATGTTCTTCTTAAAATCATCGGCAGGTCTGAATGCATCAATCCTCATGGCTCCAAAAAAATGTCCGATCCCTTTCCCCGGCTGACCCTCCGGCATGGGCACATAGGCCGGGAAAGGCGGCACCCAGGGTCCATAATTTGCGCCGCTTAATACAGCCGAGAAAATATCCACCACAGAGCCAAGCGCATATCCTTTATGACTGCCATGTTCGCGGTCGCTGCCGAGCGGTAGTAAGGCTCCACCCTGTTTCAATGCATGGGCATCTTTGGTTCCAACCCCTTGCTTATCCTGTATCCATCCATCCGGAGCCTCCATTTCCTTTCGTTGCAATATTTCCAGCTTGCCATTAGCGGCAGTGGTTGTCGCCATGTCGGCCACAAAAGGCGGTTCAGTACCCGATGGGATAGCAACGCAGATGGGATTGGTTCCCAACATTCGCTCATTCGAAAACGTGGGCGCTACCAAAGCACTGGCGTTGGTCATGGCAATGCCGATCATGTCATGATCCAAAGCCTTCATGGCATGATATGCCGCTATGCCAAAATGATTACTGTTTTGAACGGCTACCCATCCCGTTCCACAGACCGCCGCTTTTTCAATAGCCAACTTCATGGCGAAAGGAGCGACTACCAAACCAAGTCCGCGGTCACCATCAACGGAAGCCGTGGAAGGAGATTCATGGACGATCTTTATATCAGGCCTTGCATTCACACGTTCAGCTTCCCATAACCTCACATAGCCGCTAAGTCGGGCAATGCCGTGCGAATCTATCCCTCGCAAATCGGCAGATAATAAAGCTTCTGTTGCAAGGTCCGCATGATCTGTTGAGGACCCGATGGCCACAAAAATCTGTTTTGTAAAATGATGCAGTGCATCAATCCCGAAGCTCTTTTCCATCTTCCAAAAATAAGGGCTGCATGAATACTTCTGTTCAAAACATCTAATCGTGGTAAATTCGCTGATCAACGCTTCCCGGGGCAGTTAGGCATGCCTCGTTTTTGTCAGGAAAATTCAATCAAATCGTAAGTTTATTTTATGAACCGTTGTTTTTGTGCAGCCCTGTTCTTCCTATGCAGCTTGCATCTTCAAGCCCAGTTCGCCGGCGAGGCGATCAAATCAGGTTTTGTGTTACAGGCACAGCGCGACAATCTGAAAAAAAATCTATACAACTACACGATCCAACAATCATTTGCCCTGCCGCTCAATCAGGAAACAGAATATCGGTATCAGTCTGCCTTCTGGGCCATCACTCAATTCATGGTGTATAACGACCTGGTGAAATCGGGCTTTTATAAACTCACCAATGCATATCATGATTCTCTTGAAGTGGAGACAAGGCGAGCATTTCTTGAAGCGATGTATGCCGTGAAACCAGCAGGATTTCTGCCAGCCATGACGAAAATTGCAAGGGAAGAAAAACATCCAAAACTTTTTGCTATGGCCCTCGTTTGGGTTATTCGCGAAGACCCCACGCTACTTCCAGAAATGAAAGCCAGGCTGGCAGAAAAATTAAACGCAGACACGGCCAACAGGATACTGAACGCTTTGAAATATCATCTTGATCAATATGGAAAGCTGGAGATGGTACCTTCTATCCACGACCTTTTTTCGCACCAGTTGACCCATGGTCAGAAGATCGTCTATTCCTTCCAAAACAGGAATCGGGACTTCCCCGGTATGGCCATCATCCAAAAAAGCGACGGAAGTTTTGAACGTGAAGCGAACGGACATTTATCGGGATTCGGACAACTGGCTCGCTCTGCTTCCGGTTTGCCTTATTTTATTACCAATGGCAATACACCCCAGGGCATTTATACCATTACAGGCACCGGCAGTTCCGGCAATAAATTTATCGGCCCAACTCCTAAACTTCAATTGTCCATGCCCTTCGAATATTATTGGAAAGATTTCTTCTTACGCGAAGCAGATACAATTCGACCGGATCTTGCATACGACGCCTTATTGCCTGAATCATGGAAGTACTTCAACGGCATCCATGAGTCGTTTAAGGCCGGGGAGATCGGACGTACCGAAATAATCGCCCATGGAACAACCATCGATCCCGAATTCTTTTCTACAAAATCTTTCTACCCATTCACCCCTACCCTGGGCTGCCTCTGTTCCAAAGAAATCTGGGATGCAAACTCCGGGAAGCTCAAAGAAAGTGAACAGTTAAAACTGGTCAACGCCTTTGTCAAAACACCTGAGACAAAAGGATACCTGATCGTAATAGATTATTTCAATGTAAAAAGAGCGTTGACCGCAGCGGATCTGGAGCCTTTCGTCAACAGCTATGAACAGAAATACAAAAGGTGATCCTTTCAAGATCACCTTTTGCGCTAACCTACTAACACCACATTTTTTAAAATGGAAGATCATCTTCCCCGGCGTTCACTTCTACTGGCACAGACATTCCCCCGCCTGCAGCTTGCTGCTCTAATCCGCCAGACTGCTCAGACCTTCCACCCAGCAATTGAACATTGGAAACCCGAAGGGTCAACGAGGTTCCGAAAGTTCCGTCGTTCTTAGTATAAGACCTTACCTCCGGGGCACCTTCAACATAAACCTGCGTCCCTTTTTTGAGATAAGGCGCAACCGCGGTCCTGTCGGTCCAATATGCACATTCTACCCAAATCGTTTTGTCTTTCTGCTGACCAGTGGCATCCTTGAACTTTTCAGTATGCGCAACACTGAAATTGATCACTGATTTCCCATTCACACTGTTGGTAATACAATCCTTACCAAGATTTCCAATCACTTGTAATTTTATCATATGCTAGAATTTAGAAGAGCAATTTCGTCAAATCCGAGGGTGTTCCGTTTGGTATTTTAATCAGGATATTCCGATTTTTTCCACAAATCCTGCGTTGTTAGCCGGGGATACTACCTCAACAACGCTTCATCCGACCGCCCCTATGCTGCCCCAGCCTCCACGGTTCCGCCCTGAGAGCCGATTTTTCCCTAATTTTGCCCATTAATCTGGAGTAAGATGAGTGCAAAAGGAAAAGTAATGGTGGCGATGAGTGGCGGTATTGACAGTACCGTGGCTGCCTTGATGCTACATCAGCAAGGCTATGAAGTGGTAGGCATTACCATGAAAACCTGGGACTACGCCACTGCCGGCGGCGGAAAAAAAGAAACCGGTTGCTGCAATCTGGATTCTTTCAACGATGCCCGTGCCGCCGCTGTCCATCATGGGTTCCCGCATTTTATCCTCGATATCCGCGAAGAGTTTGGTGATTTTGTGATCGAAAATTTCGTTGAAGAATACCTTGCCGGCAGAACGCCAAATCCCTGTGTGATGTGCAATACCCATATCAAATGGCGTGCACTACTGAAAAGGGCCAATGCCATGGACTGTGATTTTATCGCAACGGGACACTATGCCAAAGTCCGGGAAGAACAAGGCCGCTTTGTGATCAGCAAGGGACTGGACGAATTAAAGGACCAAAGCTATGTACTATGGGGCCTGCAGCAAGACCTGCTCGGACGGACCATGCTGCCGCTCGGTGGCTATCGAAAAAGCGAGATCAGGCAAATGGCCCACGACTTTGGATACCCCGAACTAGCGAAGAAAAGCGAAAGCTATGAGATCTGCTTTGTGCCAGATAACGACTACAGGGGTTTCCTGAAACGGAAGGTAGATGGCCTGGAAGAAAAATTGGCCGGTGGCTTTTTTGTTGACCGGACCGGTAAAATTCTGGGGAAACATAAAGGCTATCCATTTTATACCGTTGGCC
Organism: Sphingobacteriales bacterium; assembly: GCA_031375135.1. Classification (GTDB taxonomy): domain Bacteria; phylum Bacteroidota; class Bacteroidia; order Chitinophagales; family Chitinophagaceae; genus Pollutibacter. The sequence goes on from JANMHK010000402.1 coordinate 5,551, forward strand.
AGCGCAAAGGACTTGATATTGCCCTTGGGAGGCCGGCTTTTGTGACCGAGATTATTCCAGAGACCAATACCATCGTGCTGGGGGAAGAAGAGGACCTGAACCGGATGGAAATGACGGTGGGAAAGATCAATATGATCAAATACGACTGCATCCCTGATAATATGGAGGCGGTAGTGAAGATCAGGTATAAAGACAAAGGAAGCCTGGCTACCTTGCATCCCGTTGATAACCAGGTAAAAGTCAGATTCTACGAGGATGCTAAAGGAGTTGCACCCGGTCAAAGTGCTGTTTTCTATGAAGGAGACGATGTCATTGGGGGTGGCACGATCAACCGCTACACATCCTCTTTGCTGCAATAATCAATTCGTAAAAACGTTAATCCAAGCATGCTGAAACCACTGACAATCCTGCTTTATCTAGCCATCTTCCTGACCATTGGAAGTGGCTGTAATAAAACAGAAGATGGGGTCCCAGCGGCCAATATGGCCGAATATTACCCCCTGAAGGTTGGAAAGTATATTACCTACCGGCTCGATTCAACGGTCTATATCAGCCTCAATACGGTGAAAGTTGTCCGCAGCTATATCGTGCAAGACAAAATAGATGCTATTGTTAAGGATAACCTCGGCAACGATGCATACCGAATCAGGAGAATGATGCGCAGCAATACGGATACAACGGTATGGTCCGATAATGCCACATTCCTGGTGATACCCTCACTTCAGAAAACAGAATTTATAGAGAATAATCTCCGCTTCATTAAACTCATCAACCCCGTGAGGGATTTTACCACCTGGCAGGGAAATAGTCAGATCAATGCCCTGGATGAATTCCTGAGATTCTACGAAAACTGGGAATACTTCTATGAGAAAACAGGTGAACCCTATAGGGTGAATAACCTCAGTTTCCCTGAAACAGTTACCGTAAACCAGGTAGATGAAGTGGATGGTACTCCGGGCGACAAAAGATATTTCTATGAAATCACCAGATCATCTGAAGTTTACGCCAAAGGTGTAGGACTGATTTACAAAGATTTTTTCCATGAATTCTGGCAGCCCATTACCGCCAACTTCCAGCCAAATAGTTATGGGGTCAGGCTTTCTATCCTGAACCATAATTTCTAATTGTTGTTAATACACAAAACCGTCCATGAAAAAAAGCGTGCTTGTTTCAGGACTCTTGTTGCTCTCTGTTTGCGCTGAGGCCCAGTTCTCGCGACATATCATTCGTTTAACCGATAAAAAAGGAACCAGTTCTTCATTTACGAACCCCTCGGGTTTTCTGTCTTCCAAAGCCCTCACCAGAAGAACACGTTACAATATCAATATCGATAGTTCTGATCTCCCTGTTTC
>JANMHK010000148.1:0-6273 GCA_031375135.1 Sphingobacteriales bacterium
ACGCCGGCGTCGCGACGATCGCCTGCGTCGCGCTCGGGTTCCCGCTCGCGTATTGGATCGCGCGGTTCGGCGGCAACGTGTCCAACATGGTCCCGCCGCCTGTCGCCAAACGCCTCGAGGAGAAGTACTCGGCATGAGTGATTTCGACCTGCGGCCCTGTCTCGAAACCAGCGTCGATATTTTTCGGGAAACAAAAGTTTAACGGCATGGGATTGAAACAATCGACAGCGATCGACTTATTCGCTGGCCTATGCAGATCCCAAATCACATTCCTACTGAGATTTGAAGCGTCAGTACCAAATCGGTTTACCATAAGCTTATACGTTCCGTTACTGATGATAGCCGAGGATGCTGCAATGGCTTCATCGAAATTACCGAGGGCAAGATTCACCTTGGTCAGCAAATGCAGTATAGATGCTTTATTCACATCACCCTTATCCTGGATCCAGGGCACATCAATGGCGGCTGTATCCAATTCTTTTTTGATACGCTGCAAAATCACTTCCCTTTGCACGGTTTCGAAATCAAGCTTGGGCTCACTTAACTCCTTGAAGGAGGTAGGGATATCGCCAAACTGATGGAGCAGCCTGTAATAGGCCATGGCGCGGTAAAAGAAGGCCTTGCCCTTAATGATATTTTTAGCAGATGCTGCGAATTCAACATCGCCTAATCTGGTTAAAATGGTATTAGCTAACCTGACCTGAAGCCAATTCCTTTCCCAGTACCAACCGATCCTGTTGAAATCGGCGCTATTCAAGTTAGCATCAGGCGTGATCAACAGGTTCATGTTTACCGCAGGGCCAAACTTGTCTGTGGTACCCTCAACTGCCATCTCCGAAAATATGTTTTCGGTAATGATCGGCGCGCCGTCTTCGTAGTACTCTTGCCTAAAACTATTGGCACAGGATGCCAGGGCCGCTTTGAAGCCAGCTTCGTTGATCAGGGTATTCTCAGGAGAGAAGAACGACAATGGCTTTGGCTCCAGCCAGCTTTTACTACAGGATATAAATAGGGTCAGCAATGCTACGATCATGACCCCGCTGATATTTTTATTGATATACTTATTCATATTAGCTATTTTGGAAATGATCAGGTAATTATAAGGTAAGGTTTAGACCCAGATTGATGATGTAAGGCGTAAGGCCCTTGTTTTCCGGATCGAAATACTCCCAGCTGGACATGACGAAGGCATTTTGCACGTTGGCATAAAACTTCAGACCCGCGATCTTATACCTGCTTAACAACTCCTTTGGAACGCTGTAAGCAAGACTGATATTATTCAGACGAACGAAAGAAGATTTCCTCCACACGTTGAATGCTACCGTACCACCCGCGGCCGACATCATCTTCGCATAGTCGTTGATCGGATTAGTTGGGGTCCAGTATGGACGCTTATAAAACTGTGATCTGTCGTAGAACCTGTCAACATTCTTAGCCTCATTGAACTGGCTCAACTGACCTACCCTTCCATAAAGTGCGAAGGAGAAATCCCAGTTCTTATAAAAATTAAATTCGTTCCTGATATTGAAAGAAAACTTAGGTGTAGTCTGACCAACAAACTTCCTGTCATCGATCGTGTATTTTCCATCTCCATTCAGATCTTCCAGCCTGAAATCACCAGGGGTGAACCCGAACTGCCTGGCTGTCACATCATCTGCCGTCTGCCAAACACCAGTAACATTATAGTCGAACACATCACTGATTTGCTTGCCAATGAACCAGCCGTTTGCGATATCGTCTTTCTCCACATAACCTGTGATTTTACCGTCTGCATCCTTAACTGGAACAGGTCCGTACAATTTGACGATCTCATTCCTGTTTGTCCAGAACGAAACGTTTGATCTCCAGATAAAATTCTCGCGCTGCATGTTAGTACTGTTCAGCATCACCTCAAAACCAGTGTTGTTCACCTGACCAAGGTTGGCGATCACACTGGCAAAGCCAGTCACGTTAGGAAGCGTTCTGTTCAATAAAAGATCCTGAGTTCTCCTCTGGTAGTAATCAATAGAACCTGTCAGCTTTCCTTTGAGTGTGGAGAAGTCCATGCCAATATTGATAGAACTGTTACGCTCCCATTTCAGGTTGGGATTCGACATATTCGCAGCCTGTACGCGACCTACCCCATAACGAGCACCGCCGGGGGTGATATATTCGTAGCTGCCTGCGCTAAGTCCAGCAAGGGCTGCATAACGACCGATTTCCCGGTTTCCATTCTCACCATAAGATACCCTGACCTTACCATAGTCCAGCCATCCTGTGATCCCTTTCATAAACTTCTCTTCCGTGAAGGTCCAGGCGATGGCAGCTGAAGGGAAGAATGCTCTGGGATTAGCCAAACCAAATGCTGAGTAACCATCCCTGCGCGCGGTAACCGTTAAATAATATTTGTCGGCATAGTTATAGTTCAGCCTTCCCATCAGGGCGTCACCCGTTGCATACTGATCATCATTAGTGACAAGGAGCGTCCGGGCCGCCTGGGTGGCGTTATAACCCAGGTTATCATTGGGAGAGTAGTTCTCTGCGTTCACACGAGTATAATAGCTCTGAAATTTCTCTGCATTGATCAGGAAAGTGGCGTCAAAATTATGCTTGCCGTAAGACTTGTTCCAGCCGATGATATTGTCTAACTGCCACTGGAAAGTCTGGCTCTCTTCACGAACACTGACACCGCCCCTCACACCGTCTAACGGATGTTGGGAAGAGAGGTGGTTGAAATTCTTGAACCATTCAAGCCTGGGCGTGAAATTAGACTGATAATAGAATCCGTATGGAAGTTTGCCCTTGAGATAAATTGATCCGAAGAGCTGGGTGGTCTTCTGAATCCTCTTCCTGTAGGCGATGTCAAGGAATGGATTAGAATTATTACCAGGGTCATCGTTGGTACTTGTCCTTAGCTTTGTTCCGTCGTCCGTTAACAATTGTCCGTACGGAGTGGTCTGGATCATGTTGTTCAGACTCACCGAATAAGGACTTTCATCCCTATCGGAAAACTGCATGTTAACACCTACCGTCAGGAACTTGGCAACGGTGCCTTCCACATTCATCCTTGACCGGAAGGTCTTGTATTTTTCACCCACCGAAAGGCCCTCGTTCTCGAGATAGCCGAATGAGGTATAGTAGTTGAATTCGTCTTTACGACCAGATACCGCAACCGTATAATCCTGGCCTTTTGAGTTTCGGTTATACATCTCGTCTTCCCAGTTGGTGGGCGTACCGGCCTTGTAATTCTTCACCTCAACAGCGTTGAAGCGGAGACGGTTCAGCCAGATATCTGTAGGATCGCCAGTTGCTCCGGTCAGGTTCTTCCACTCGTCAACGGTGATGTTGGAAGGAAGCTTGGTTGGATCAGTGAACTGGTATTTAATATTTGGCCTTGATGTAGAATCAAAACCCCTCATGCTCCATAATACATCTGTTCTCCAATTAACGAACTCGTTTGGAGTCAGCAGTCTTGGGTACTGGGAGATCCTGTTCATGTTATAGTTCGCATTCACTGATATGGTGGGCTTGCCCGATTTACCCCGTTTGGTAGTAATCAGGATAACACCATTCGCAGAACGAGCTCCAAATACGGCTGCCGAACTCGCGTCCTTGAGGATGTCCATGGTAGCGATGTCATTCGGGTTGATATCATCCAGACTTCCCGGGTAGATCACCCCGTCTACCACCAGCAATGGCGAAGTAGAGGCGATCAGGGAACCACGTCCACGCACCAATAGGGCACCGCCGCCTTTGGCTGAGGCATTCAAACTAACGTCAAGGCCCGGCGCGTTACCGCGAAGCATATCCTGAACGGAGCGGGGATTCTCGTTTTCAAATTGTGTGGCCTTCACCTGGGCCACCGCACCGGTAAGGTCCTTCTTCTTCTGCGTACCATAACCCACCACTACCACTTCACCTAATTGGTTCTGTTGCTCAGTGAACGATATTTTAATGGGTCCGTTTACGTTCTTCAGGGTTATTTCCTGGGTAGCATAGCCAGCATAGCTCACCAATAGGCTTGCGTTACCGTCTACACCTTTGAGGGTAAACTGTCCGTTTCCATCGGTCAGGACAAATTTTTTGGTTCCTCTTACTTGAACAGTGGCACCAGAGAGCGGTTCATTTTTGGCATCTGTCACAACACCAGTAACATCGATCGGTGCTTTTTTTAAGTTGCCCGCAGGTTTTGTTTCATTGGGGGCATCTAATGCTATTAAGGCAGTGTTCGAAAATAGCACCGTCAGCATCAGTATGCACTTGAATAGGAGGGCACGATAGGTTCGTTTTGACATTCGCAGCAGTTGAATTGGTTAAAGTAATAGTTAAATCTAACTTAAAGTGTGTATCAAAATCAAGGAAAACGATTGAATTCAACGATTCATCATTTCCATCCATTCGCTTTTAAAATTCCCAGTTCCAGCCCCCTCAGTTCCGCCAGCCCCCTTAACCTTCCAATACAGGAGTATCCCGGGTTAGTCGTTTTGGCAAGATCATCCAGCATTTGGTGCCCATGATCCGGCCTAAATGGGATGGATTCATCAAGCGTCTGCTGGATCGTCAGGATCTCCTTCATCACCGCATACATGTCCACGTCCCCACCAAGATGATCATCTTCATAAAAATTCCCGGCTGCATCTTTCTTCACATTTCTCAAGTGCACAAAATGGATCTTGCTGCCGATCTTTTTTGCCATCTCCGGCAAATCGTTATCAAAGGACGCACCCAAGGACCCAGTGCAAAAACAGGCCCCATTACTTGCAGCAGGCACCGATGAAATGATGAATTGATAGTCGTCCATATTTCTAACGATCCTTGGAAGCCCAAGTATATCATAAGGAGGATCATCAGGGTGAATGGCGAGCTTTATTCCAACTTCATCAGCAACGGGAGTGATCTCCGATAAAAAATAAACAAGATTCTCACGTAAAGCATTCCGGTCAATGTCTTTATACACTTCAAGCCGGGCCCTCATTTCCGCCAGTGTAGATTTCTTTTCCCCCGGTATGCCAAACATCACCACATCCGCCAGGTGTTCCCTTGATTCAGGAGTAGACATTTTGAATCTTTGTTCTGCTGCTTCCAACACTTCTTGTGGATAATCTTTACTGGCACCCGGGCGCTGCAATAAATAAATATCGAACAGTGCCATATCGGACCAATTGAAATAAAGCGCTTTAGAACCATCCTTCATCGGGTGATCCAGGTTGGTTCTGGTCCAATCGTTCACGGGCATGAAATTATATGTGACGATCTTTATACCACAGGCTGCCAAATTTCTCAGCGTCTGTTTATACATGTCTATCCAATGCTGGTATCTGCCTGTTCTTGTTTTGATATCTTCATGAATGGTGACACTTTCCACTACGTCCCAGGTTAGTCCTCTCGCCATGATGAAATCTTTCCTGTCCTGGATTTCTTTCACCGTCCACAACTCACCATGTGGTACATGGTGCAATGCAGTAACAATGCCTTCCGCCCCCGTTTGAAGAACATCCTCAAGGGTAACAGGATCAGTTGGGCCAAACCATCTCCAGGTCTGTTTCAGTTTCATAATTTGTTTTTTATACACCGGAAAATACACTGAATCCGCCGTCAACGTAAATTGTTTGTCCGCTTACAAATGCAGATGCATCACTCAGCAACCAGATCAGTGCTCCGCAGAGTTCACTGGGTTTGCCAAAACGCTTATAAGGTGTGTTGTTGATTACGGATTGGCCCCTTGGGGTCATAGAGCCATCTGCATTGGTCAACAAAGCGCGATTTTGATCCGTAATAAAAAATCCGGGCGCAATGGCATTCATCCTGATCTTTTCTCCATACCGGTTTGCCAGTTCCACACTCATCCAGCGGGTATAGTTATCGATGGCAGCTTTTGCCATTGAATATCCAAGCACTTTGGTGATCACCTGCTCAGAGGCCATGGATGATATATTAACGATACTTCCACCACCCGATTGAACAATCGCCGGGCCGAACACCTGTACAGGCAATAAACTGCCAAAAAGATTGAGCTCAAACACTTTCCTGGTGGCATCCATGTCTATGGTAAATATATCCTGCGAGGGATCGATCACGGCTTCCTTAATATTTCCACCGGCCCCATTGATGAGCGCATCGATCCGCCCGTATTTATCCATGATCAGTTCCAGTCCCGCCTCGAGTTGCTTTCTGTCCAGCACGTCGGCTATCACAGCAAGGGCATCCCCCCCTCCAGCTACTACCGCCGCAGCCCGCCGCTCAGCAACTTCCCGGTTGCGGCCGATCAAAGCGATCTTCGCGCCGCCCTGAGCC
>JANMHK010000426.1:0-3028 GCA_031375135.1 Sphingobacteriales bacterium
TGGCCTGGATGATCGATGAGAGTCATAATATCAAAGATCCGTTGGAAGACCTGTTGCAGTCGGTCGATGCCATCATGATCGCCTATGCGCAGGCGTTGATTGTGGATACGGCGGCGTTGAAAGAAGCGCAGGAAATCAATGATGTGGTGCGGGCGCAGGAGATCTTGCAGGCAGCGTACAGAACGGATGTGAGGCCGTTGGTAGCGGAAGCCAGGAAGAGAGCTGGGGGTGCATTAGCGCCGGTTGAACTTTACCGCTCGGCCGATGTGCGAGCCCAGTTGATCAAAAATCGTGGCTTATCAAGTGTGGCCACCGGATTATAAATGTTGTGATGCCAAAGACACCTGTTATAGCCGTTTTTGATGTAGGAAAAACCAATAAGAAAATCTTTCTGTTTGATAGCAGATACCAGATGGTATTTGAGCAGTCGGCGCAGTTTAAGGAAACGGTGGATGAAGATGGCGAGCCTTGTGAGAATCTGGAAAGTCTGAGGTCCAGTGTGTACTCATCGCTGCGGGAAGTATTGAAGATGGAGGAGTTCGATGTGAAGGCGGCAAATTTTTCGGGCTACGGAGCCAGTTTTGTTTATCTCGATGAAGAGGGTGAGCCGCTGACACCCTTGTACAATTATTTGAAAGCATATCCGCCGCAGTTGCAGAAACAGTTTTATGATGAGTATGGCGGGGAGCGGGCTTTTTCGCATGTAACGGCGTCGCCAGTGTTGGGGAGTTTGAACTCGGGCATGCAGTTGTATCGGATCAAGTATGAAAGGCCCGAATTGTTCGAGCGGATCAAGCATGCATTGCATCTTCCACAATACCTGAGTTATTTGATCACGGGCATACCGGCTACGGATATCACCAGCATTGGGTGTCATACCAATCTTTGGAATTTTACTACGAAGCAATATCATGAATGGGTGAGTCGCGAAGGATTGCTGCCGAAATTTCCGGCGATCATGCCGGGGGATAAAGCGGTGCTTGTAGATTTTGAGGGTCATCAGTTGGCTTGCGGAATCGGGCTGCACGACAGCTCTGCAGCGTTGATACCCTACCTGATGAATTTTAGAGAGCCCTTCATTCTGATTTCTACCGGTACCTGGTGCATCAGCATGAATCCCTTCAATGATGACCCGCTGACTGCGGAAGAGTTGGAGCAGGACTGTCTATGTTATCTTACTTATGAGGGCCGGCCGGTGAAGGCATCTCGATTATTTGCAGGGCATGAGCACGAGGTAGAGGTACAACGGATAGCGGATCATTATTCCCAGCATCCGGGGCATTATAAGAACATTGCTTATCAGCCAGAGTTGCTGGCGAGTCATGTTCGGGAGTTTTTGGATGGAGGGATGAAGAAGAGCGCCCCATCGCTTGCGCAGGATTTGTCTATTTATAAGAATGATGTGCAGGCATACCATCAATTAATCTGGTGCATAGTAGTAAAGCAATATTTTTCGACCATGCTTGTGGTCAACGAACCTGCGGTAAAGAGAATATTTGTAGACGGGGGATTTAGTAAAAATGCCATATACATGAACCTGCTGGCCAGGCTGTTTAAGGACGTTGAAATCTACGCGGCTTCTATGAGTCAGGCTACTGCCATTGGAACTGCGCTGGCGTTGCACCGCGAATGGAATAAAGAAGAATTGCCGGGAGACATTATTGAGTTGAAGCGGTATGCGGGGCGTATTTGAACGTACAACTAAGCAGTTTACCCTAAATGCCTCCTAAGGATTTCAATATAGACTTTCAAACTCCGCCAAAATTTTAGTTGATTCTTTCCTAACGAGTTTGGATTCCCTAGTTAATTGCTTTGACAAAAGGTCTCTCTTCTGAACGCATTTATAAAATTGAACTGCTTCGTTGATATAGCGCCTGTAAGGTTTACGAACTTTTGAAAGAATACTTTCCATTTCTTTCAAAACGGAATCCCCTATTTCAAAACTTGGCTTTTTCATATTTAAAGTAGAACGTTTTAGAATTTGATAGAAATCTCCAGGTGCCCACCAAGTCCTTCCGAAATAATTCTCTGTAGCGTTGAAAAACGGATGTCCTTGAGATCTTTTTCAAGCTTCGAAATGTAAGACTTATTAGTACCTGAAAGCTCAGCAACTTGCTCTTGAGTCATACCCTTTTCTTGACGGGCCTGTTGTATAAGTACGCCCAGTTTAAAGGCTTCGTAACCTGAGTCAAACTTTTCCCTTTTTTTGGAGCCCATTGGACCAACTTCCTTGTCCAAAAAGTCGTTAAGGCTTGTTAGATTTTTTTTCTTCATAGTACTCTTTTTTAATTTGTTCTGCTTTTTCGATTTCTTTTAAGGGCGTCTTTTGTGTCTTTTTTTGAAACCCGTGCCCTACTACTACAATATTATTTTTGTCAAAGAAGCAGAATATTCTAAAAATATTGGTCCCAGATTGAACTCTAATCTCATAAATCCCGTCCGTATTTTCCAGGTGTTTGAAATACACTTCAGGAATTCTGTCAAGGTCTTGGACTATTTTCAGCGTCCAAAGAATTCTACTTTTGACTTTGATGGTCTGTCCAAAATAGAATTCGTTGAAATAGTTTTTATAAAAGAGAAGATTTCTTCTTTGTATCACGCATCAAAGGTATGAAAAGTAGTCCAATTGGACAACTATGAGTTTATGGCAGTATCCTTAAGCATTATAGGCAACACCAAGGTATTCAGAGGGAAATTAGCCCGTCGATCCTGATACTGCGGATGCTCTCTCAGCCAGACCTTAGACAGGATGATCCATTTCAAGCTTGTCAGATCTTGCAGGACGGTTTATGCCGATAAACGGAGTAATTTCAACTACACTAAAACGCTGCACATGTCAAGCTTTATAAAGTCCTTGTTTTTCGCGGTGGTCTTATTAATGTCCACCATCGTAAGGGCCCAGTTGGTAGTTCCGGAGATATTTTCAGACAATATGGTGTTGCAGAGCTATAAGCCGGTTCCTGTTTGGGGCAAGGCCAGTCCGGGTCAGGCTTTGAGCGTAGTGTTTTGGGGTAATAGCCAATCTGCG
>JANMHK010000443.1:0-4335 GCA_031375135.1 Sphingobacteriales bacterium
AAAAACGTGGACGGCATTCGGGCCCAATTGGAGAAATACCTCGATTTCGACCCTGCCAACCCTAACCGGGCTACCATGGTTAATAACTACGACTGGTTTAGAGAAATCTCTTTCATTCATTTCCTCAGGGATATCGGCAAACACATTACGGTTAATTACATGATGTCGAAAGATTCTGTAAGAAAGCGGATCGAAGGTGAAACAGGTATCAGCTACACAGAATTTGCTTATCAGTTAATGCAGGGATATGATTTCTACTGGTTATATGAAAACAAGGGCTGCAAGCTTCAAATGGGCGGCAGTGATCAATGGGGGAATATTCTAACGGGAACTGAACTGATCAGAAGGAAAGCCGGTGGCGAAGCGTTTGCTTTTACTTGTCCCCTGATCACCAGGGCAGATGGCGGAAAGTTTGGAAAAACGGAAAAAGGGAATGTGTGGCTGGATCCTGAAAAAACATCGCCTTATCATTTCTATCAATTCTGGCTGAATGCCTCCGATGCAGATGCGGAGAAATGGATCAAGATATTCACCCTGCTTACAAAACAGGATATTGAAACTTCGATTGCAGATCATCAGCACGATCCAGCCAAGCGGATCCTGCAGAAAAAACTGGCTGCCGAGGTAACGCGTTTTATCCATGGAGAAGAAGAGCTTGAAAAAGCTATTCAAACCACCGGGAAATTGTTTTCAGGTAATGCGGCGGAGAACATAAAAGAGCTGAATGAGGCCGACCTGCTGCTCTCCCTGGAGGGCGTCCCTGTATTCAACGTGGCGGCCACTGAATTCGTTGCAGGCATAGACCTGGTGAGCCTTCTAGCAGATACAGGGGTGTTCCCGAGTAAGGGTGAAGCGAGAAAAATGATCCAGGGCGGTGGTGTCAGTCTGAATAAAGAGAAGCTAACGGAAGTGAATACACGAATAGACGGACAGTATTTACTGCATGGGAAATACATCCTTGTACAAAAAGGAAAAAAGAATTTCTACCTGATCAAAGCAGAATAATCATTTCACTTCTTTCAGAACCTGCAGCATGTTCTCAGCAACGATCTTGTTGCCGGCAGCGTTCAGGTGAACACGATCTGAGGTAAGGATCCCCGATTCTTTATTGTCCTTATTATTCTTGAGGTTATAATCAAGGAATGTTTTGCGCAGATCAACCAAAGCCAGGCCATTTTTGCTGGCCAGTGTTCTGATGATCCCGCTGTATTTATTGAGATCACCATCCAGTTGATTAGAGAAATCTGTCCGCTCTCCAATGGCGGCGGGTGTGCAGAGTACCACTTTTATACTGGCCAGATTAAGCTTGGCAATGATCGCTTCGTAGAACTTTTGAAATTTATCGGGATCGGTGCCGGTTCCAAAGGACTGCTTGTGCCACACATCATTTACACCTACAAATATGAATACTACATCGGGCTTTTTAGCGAGCACATCATCCTCCATCCTCAGATAAAGATCATACACTTTATTTCCGCCGATACCAGCGCCGATCAATTCATAGCTATTGTCGAGCTTCTGATCTTTCAGCATCTTATTCATCAGGTCAAGATACCCTCCCGGGGCAACGCCCTGTTGGGTTATAGAATCTCCGAAGAAGATCACCTTCCTTTGTCGTTGCTGAATGTTATCGGTTGCTGACATGAGTAGCAATAAAAGGATGGTATAAAACCAGAATGAATGGCTAGTTTGACGCATGCAGAGCCTGTTTGGGTCATTTGATAAAGCATCAAATTATAAAAAAAATTAAGCTTTCAACTCTTTTTCGTCGTCTAATTTCATTAAAAATTTTCGCTCCCGCAGTTTGTATCCATTGCCATGTTCACAGAAATGAACGATAAGATGTTCAATACTAATGGGATTGCCTTCAGGGATATCCGCAATATTGGTATGCCTGATGTGGTGGCCGTCGATAATGATCACCAGCCCTGAACCAACTGCTTCCATCATATTCCCGTGGCTCACGAGCATTCCGGTATCTTCTCCAAGCCCGATGCCGATGCAGGATGGATTCGCAGAGACGGCTTGGGCAAGGCGGGCAAAACGACCACGTTTCTCAAAATGAGAGTCAAAAATGACATTGTCCATAAAGCCCAGTCCTGTGGTGATCTTCACTTCCCCTTTCAGGTGTGCCCTGGTGGCATTGCCTTCATAGATCATGGTTTTACTCATGGCCATAGCTCCGGCACTGGTGCCGGCGATCAGGAAACGGTCGTGCAGATATCTCTCCCGAATGATTTCCAATAGATCAGTGCCGCCAAAAATAGTACTGAGCCGCATCTGGTTACCCCCGCTGAACAGGACGCAATTGGCTTCTTTGATTCTTTGCAGGTAATTTTCTTCAAGCGCATCTTCCCTTGTGCGGATATGCATCAGGCCAACATTGGTACTTCCCGATTTGCCAAACGCGTCCAGGTAATTATTTCCCACTTCGTAAGGGATCATGGAAGCCGTGGTGATCACTTCAATACGTCCATCGGGTCCGCCGGCTTCTTCCACAATTTTCTTAAGAACACCCAGTTCAAAAAAATTAAGGTTATAGCGATGCATTCCATCCTTTTCGGGATCTGTGCCTTTGTCTTCCGCACCTCCTATAGCCAGCAATTTTCCTTTAGGACTCATAAGTTTTTAAATGGATAAGCGTCGAATTTATAGAAAAAACCAATTGATAAAATTTTGATATATTGTCCATCCCACCATAAGACATACAATGCGAATAGACGAAATAAAAGTACTGAGAGGACCCAACTACTGGAGCATACGCCGTCCTAAGCTCATCCAAATGAAATTGGACCTTGAAGAAATGGAACAAAAACCTACTAATCACATACCAGGATTTTTAGAAAGACTGAAAGAAATGTTCCCTTCCATGCAGGAGCACCGCTGCAGTGTGGGCACCCCGGGAGGATTTTTTGAGCGTGTAGCAGAAGGCACCTGGATGGGACATGTGATAGAGCATGTGGCGCTTGAGCTGCAGTCGCTGGCGGGCATGGAATGTGGTTTTGGAAGAACCAGGAGTACGGGCAATAAAGAAGGCGAATATTATGTGGTGTTCAATTATATGGAAGAAGATGCGGGCGTATACGCTGCAAGAGCTGCTGTAAGCATTTGCAGGGCCCTTGCCGATGCCGCTCCGTATGCTTTGGAAGATGATATTCAGAAATTGCGGGAAATCAGGGAAGATACGCGCTTAGGACCCTCTACAGGATGTATTGTTGAAGAAGCCGCAAAAAGAGGAATACCCTTTATCAGGCTAAATAAACAATCGCTGGTCCAACTTGGTTATGGCGTCCATCAAAAAAGGATCCGTGCTACCATAGCATCAACCACTTCAAATATTGCTGTTGATATTGCCTGTGACAAGGAAGAAACAAAATTGCTGCTGGAAGCTGCTGAAATACCAGTACCAAGGGGCACGGTAGTGAGAACACCTGAAGGCCTTAGGGAAGCGATCAAGAAATTCGGGTATCCGCTCGTGATCAAACCGATCGACGGGAATCATGGCAAGGGTAATACGACCAATATCATGAATGATGAAACGGCGCTGAAAGCATTTGAAGCAGCAAAAAGCTACAGCCGTAGCGTGATCGTAGAGAAATATATTACCGGGTTTGACTTCAGGGCATTGGTGGTGAATTATAAATTTATCTGTGCCGCGCTCCGCACACCTGCTTCGGTAGTTGGCGATGGCGAACATACCATTCAATGGTTGATCGATGAAACCAATAAAGATTCGCGCCGGGGGTTCGGACACGAAAAAGTACTGACGCAGATCACCATAGACGATTTCACCTGGAAGATGTTGAACGATCTGGGCTACACGCTGGAAACGGTACCGGCTGCTGAAGAATTGGTGTTGCTCAAACCTACTGCCAATCTTTCTACCGGCGGAACGTCGGAGGATGTCACGGACGAGGTTCATCCGGCCAATGTATTCATGTTTGAAAGGATCGCCAGGATCATTGGACTGGATATTTGTGGTATAGATATTATGGTGCAGGACTTACGGTCGCCCGTAAACGAAATTGGCGGAGCGATCCTGGAGGTGAATGCGGCACCCGGTTTCAGGATGCATATTGAACCAGCGAAAGGACTGCCCCGTAATGCCGCAGAGCCTGTGATCGACATGCTCTTCCCTAAAGGATCGAGCGGTCGTATTCCGATCATTGCCATAACCGGAACGAACGGAAAAACCACCACTACGCGACTAACTGCACATATTGCAAAAAGTGCTGGCAAGAAAGTGGGCTATACTACATCAGATGGAGTCTATATACAGAACCAGATGATGATGAAAGGAGATTGTACAGGTCCCGTATCCGCGCAATTTGTTTT
>JANMHK010000451.1:0-6589 GCA_031375135.1 Sphingobacteriales bacterium
AAAAATTCTTATTTACGAAGGTGGCCACCTCGTTCCGAAGCCTGAACTCATGAAAAATTCCCTGCTCTGGTTTGATCAGTATTTGGGGCCTGTTAACTAAGATGTCCGCGGATTACTCAACCGACTTTACCCCCTAAGCAGTTTTTGTGGCGGCTGCCACTTGGGACTTGCTCCGCAGATCCCAAGTGGGGTCCAGCAAGACAAATCAACAAAGCCTGCTACGCCGTTTTGTATTTCCGGGCAGCCTCTGCCAAAACAAGTTTTTTCAAGGCTGCTGGAAATACAAAACCCCGCTGTCGCGGGGCTTTGTTGATTTGTCTTGCGGTGAGAGAGGGATTCGAACCCTCGGTACAGTTTAACCCGTACGGCAGTTTAGCAAACTGCTGATTTCAGCCACTCATCCATCTCACCGTATGGCCGCTGAAGGGGGGCAAAAATAATGAACAGCCGCCAACCCCCAAAATTTGATTTGATCAACGAACGATGGAAAATTCTTTGAAGCCCCGGACAAGACATTCCGAAACGTCAATCTCCTCCACCCTGGCACTATCGGGCCCAACTCTGCACCAGTCGACCAGGACTTCCAGATCACCCGGTTTCCCTTCGGCCCGGAGCATAACCCTGCCATCGGGTAGATTTTCTACGGTCCCGTACAATCCCAATTTCTGAGCCTGCCGACGGGTGTGATAACGAAAATTCACCCCTTGCACTTTTCCTTTTACGATAATCTGTTTGGCTGTGATCATATGAAAAAAATCCCGCCGTTGGCGGGATGATTTTTGATTTTATTATAGAGGATACAAACGGGCTGCTTACATGGCTGCCAGCTGAACTTTCTGCTGCAGCTCCATGACACTTTCCCTGAACATGTTATCGGTATCCATAAGATCCTTTACTGTCTGACAAGAATGTATTACCGTTGTATGATCCCTTCCTCCAAAATGTTCACCAATCGTTTTAAGGGAATTCTTGGTGAATATCTTGGCAAGGTACATAGTAATCTGGCGTGCCTGTACGATCTCGCGTTTCCGCGTTTTCTGCAGAAGCTTATCGTAAGGAACATCAAAGTAATCACAAACCATTTTCTGTATCGTGTCGATCGTGATCTCCTTTGAAGAAGTCTTCACAAAATTTCGGAGTACTTTCTTCGCCAAATCAAGGTCAATTTCACGCTTGTTAAGCGAAGATTGTGCCAAAAGAGAAATTAGGGCACCTTCAAGCTCACGTACGTTACTCTGAATATTATAAGCAATATACTTAACCACTTCTTTTGGCATCTCCAGGCCGTCGTTCCGCATCTTTTTTTCAAGGATCTCTATCCGGGTATCATAGTCAGGTACCTGAAGATCAGCGCTTAGTCCCCAACGGAAACGACTAAGCAGCCTTTCCTGAACACCCTCAAGGTCTTTTGGCGGCTTGTCCGATGTAAGAATCAGCTGTTTGCCTGATTGATGCAGATGGTTGAAGATGGCGAAAAACGCGTCTTGTGATTTCTCAGCACGATTGAAGAACTGAACATCATCGATCACCAATACATCGATCAACTGGTAAAAATGAATAAAATCATTAATGGCGTTGTTGCGGCTATGATCCTGGAACTGATTGATGAATTTCTCTGAGCTGACATAGAGGACCACCTTATTTGGATGGATCCTTTTCACGTCATTTCCAATGGCTTGCGCCAAATGGGTTTTACCAAGGCCAACTCCTCCATAAATGACCAAGGGATTAAAAGAGGTAGCACCAGGCTTCTCCGCAACCGTTTTTCCTGCCCTTCGGGATACCCGGTTGCAATCACCTTCCACAAACATATCGAACGTGTAGATCGGATTCAGCTGCGAATCGATCTGCATCTTTTTCAGACCGGGTATGACGAATGGATTTTTTACGGGGTTATTAATCACCAGGGGGAAATCCATTTCATTATTGCTGTATGTTTTATATCCGTTACCGGGAACATCCATTGTGAGCGGCTTGTCCTTGCCGTTACCACTATCCACCATGATGCGATACTCCAGTCTGGCCTCTTTTCCTAATTCCCTTTTCAATGTTTTCGCCAGCAGATTCACATAATGCTCTTCAAGATATTCAAAGAAGAATTGACTGGGTACTTGTATTGTAAGAATTTTCTCTTTCAACGCAACAGGGCGAATGGGCTCGAACCAGGTTTTATAATGTTGCCACTCAACGATGTCTTTAATGATATCTAAGCAACTTGTCCAGACTTTATCGTGAGTATTCTCCATTCTTCCTTAAGCAGTTAATACTTTTATTTTTCTATTGTTTCTAAGAATTGTTTCACAGGATTGGTAGTACAGAAAAAACGATCGGGGATGGTCAGGGTCGGACTTCTTTTCCCGGAAGATCCGGCGGGGGAATATGCCGGATTCGTTGTCGCGTGTGGGAGAGTTTATATTGATTATCCTTCTGATGCATCGTTTTCGAAAAGTAGTTTTTTTTCCGCACTTAGTTCAACCTTTTCCTAAAATAATTTTGAACTGTTTTTTCCTGTAAAGGGGAGCGAATATAGAACACCGATAAGTGAATAAAAAATTTTTATTCTTCCAATAATTTAAACTAGCAACGAACCAGAATTCTCAGAAAGCATCCGCTTGCCGCCTGAAAATTCATAATCCAATCTGCCAAGGTTTATACCGGCCCATCCAACCTGGTTCACGATCACTTCCTGACCCGCTTCATTTCTGTAAACCCTTGGCTTCTCAAAGAAGCGGTGGGTATGCCCACCTATGATCAGGTCTATGTTTCGGCTTGTTTTAGCAAGCACCTCATCACTGATCTTATCATTCTCGTACTTGTCGCCCAAATGTGACAAACAGATCACCAGGTCACATTTCTTTTTCTCTTTAAGGAAACCCGCCGTTTCATTGGCCGATTTCACCGGGTCAAGATATTTTGTATTGCCATACAACCCGTCACCAACAAGGCCTTTCATCTCTATACCCACACCTGTTATGCCTATCAAAAGTTCTCCTTTCCTGATCAGCTTGTAAGGAAGGTACACATGTTCCATGGGAGTTGTGGTAAAATCATAGTTGCTGATGATCATCGGGAAGCGGGCGTGTGTGGATAACTGCATGGCGAGGTTCTCAATGCCTGCGTCAAAATCATGGTTGCCAATGGTGCCTGCATCATATCCCATCATGCTCATGGCCTTGAGTTCCGGCTCCCCTTTATACAAATTAAAATAAGGCGTTCCCTGGAACATATCTCCCCCATCCAACAACAACACTTGTTCTTCCTTTGCCCTGATCTGCCGGATCAGTTCTGCCCTTGCAGCCACGCCGCCCTTCCCTTTATAATTACCATCAGGAAATGGATCGAGTCTGCTGTGTACATCATTGGTATGCAGTATAGTAAGCTTCGCCGACCGCTTCTCACCGGCATACAAAAACGGAGATCCCGCAAGCAGAGATGCGCCTGCCAAAGCTGTATTCTTAATAAAATGCCTTCTAGTTGTCGACATGTATTCTGTTTTCGAGGTTCTCACCTATCGCAATGCCTGCTTTGTTCATCTTATTTACATAATCTTCCATCGCATCACGGATTAGGTAATTCGTTGTGGTCATGGAAGTTGTACCCTTTAACGACTTCGAATTATTGAAGTTATAGTCGGAATATACCAGCGTATATGCCGCGCTCAAATCAATCGGCTTACCATTGACCAGGATCTCAGTCGCCTTCTTGTTCGATACCCGCATGGTGAACCCTCCTATACCACCTCCTTCAGCAGCGATCTCCTGAACAAACCGCTCCAATACTTCTCCTTTCATGGTCACTAACACCATCATATTATCGAAGGGCATAATTTCAAACAACATTCCCCTGCTAATCATACCAGGTTCCAAATAGGGCCTTCTTATTCCACCGAGGTTCACTACACTGATATCTGCTTTAGCTCCCAGTTTTTCATTGGCCATCGCGATCAGTGCGTCGCACATGAAATTACCCAAACTGCTGACCGGCCTTTTAATATCCAGTCTTACACCACATCTTCCCAGAGGTTCATTCATCGTTAGGTCCATACTGTCACGAAATGGCTTCAGGTACGAGGCAAAGCCCGTATCAGCAACATTGCCGCCCGAGATCGGGTAGCCGGAATACTTGACAGAAGTTGGGTGGTAGACGGTGCCGCAGCTGAGTAAAAAGAAAACAATGACTGAATAAAGATTTCTGAGACGCATAGCTGCCGGGGTTGCGTTGAAGGTATATTTTTTTAGTTTTAAAAATTTCTTTTTTTATGCCGCCGACACCTGAATTATAGCAATACCTTTGTCAAAATTTTTATATGGCATTTGATGTAACGGGAAAGCTCATCGCGAAATTTGATACGGTCCAGCGAACAGAGACTTTTCGTACCCGGGAGTTTGTGATCGAAACCACTGAAGATATAGGCGGACGGATCATCAATAATTACATTAAGTTCCAGTCGGTGCAGGACAGGACGCAGCTGGTCGACAGGTTCAATGTGGGAGATTCTATCAAAGTTCATTTTAATATCAAGGGAACCCGCTGGGAAAAGAATGGCCAGGTGAATTATATCACTAACCTCGATGCCTGGAGAATAGAACAAGTAAGCATGCAACAAGATGCTTCTCCCGCTGCCTCTTCATCATCCGCTGCTCCCCAGCCTTCCGCACAGTCTGACGTATCGGACGACCTCCCATTCTAATAGCTATTTGTTTTTCAGGATAAATACCTGATGCAGAAAAAATATACCATACGGCTAAAACCTGCTGATGCGGCAGGGTCGCAGTCCATCATCAACCACCTTATCCAGGCGGAAAATCTCCATGCAGATAGCTTAACAGGATTTTATATCTTAAAAAGATCCATTGATGCCCGCAGCCGCCAGCCCTGGGTAAATCTCACCCTCATGGCTACCTTAAACGAGCCATTTATCCAACGGCCGGAAACCTCCTTTGATTTTCACTATGTAACCGCCGCTTCTAAAACCGTCGTGATCATTGGCGCAGGTCCCGCAGGCTTGTTTGCAGCACTCGAACTCCTACAATTCGGCGTAAAACCCGTGATCCTGGAAAGGGGGAAAGATGTTCGGCAAAGACGGCGTGATCTTGCCGTTCTGAACAAAGAAGGCCGTATCAACCCTGAAAGCAACTATTGCTTTGGCGAAGGCGGTGCCGGCACTTACAGCGACGGCAAATTATACACCCGTAGTACCAAAAGAGGCGATGTAAGTAAAGTACTCCAATACCTGGTGAGGTTCGGGGCCGATGAAAGCATTCTGTACGAAGCACATCCACATATTGGCACCAACAAACTGCCAGGCATCATCACGGCCATGCGGGAGCATATAATTGCCTGCGGAGGTGAGGTCCATTTTGAAGAAAAGCTGACCGACTTTGAGATAAAGAATGATCGTATCCATGCTGCGATCACCGCAAAGGGGAACCGGTTCGAGGCGCAGGCATTTATCCTCGCCACAGGTCATTCGGCACGCGATATCTTTACCCTGCTGCACCAGAAGAATATTCTCATTGAGTCAAAACCCTTTGCACTGGGCGTGAGGGTTGAACATCCGCAAGCCTTAATTGACCAGATCCAATACCATTGTCCGGTTCGTGACCCTGATCTGCCACCCGCCTCCTATAGTCTGGTAGAACAGGTGCAGGGAAAAGGCGTGTTCTCTTTTTGTATGTGCCCCGGCGGCATTATTGCTCCCGCTGCGACTTCCCCCGGGGAGTTGGTGGTGAATGGCTGGAGCCCTTCAAAAAGGAATAATGAATTCGCCAACTCGGGAATGGTAGTTGAAGTAGGGATTGGTGACGTGATCCAATCAGGAATAAAGAAATTCTTTCCATCCTTTGATGCCAATCCTGATCCGCTGTTACTGATGCGGTTTCAACAATCGGTAGAAGAAGCGGCATTCCATGCAGGAGGCGGAAAGTTCGTGGCACCGGCTCAGCGAATGACTGATTTAATAGCGAAAAAAAAATCAGGTGACCTTCCTGCATGTTCATACCTCCCAGGAATAAACCCCAGTGATCTTGATCAGGTATTACCACCGTTCATCCATGAAAGACTCCGTGAAGGCTTTATTGCGTTTGGAAGTAAAATGAAAGGCTATCTTACAGAACATGCACTAGTGGTGGCTACGGAAAGCAGGACCTCCTCACCCGTGAGAATCCCGAGAACAGAGCATTTTCACCATCCACAGATCCAAAACCTATTCCCTTGTGGTGAAGGCGCAGGATATGCCGGCGGAATCGTCAGTGCAGCCATGGATGGCGAAAGACTGGCCCAGGCCATAGCTCATTTGTATAAATAATTTTCCCTCGGCTCGTAACATATGGTAATTTCAATCAACTAATGAAATATGCAACACTTGTTGGAGATTAAAAACCTGAAAAAACAATTCTCTTCCCAAATAGCGGTAGATGATATCAGCTTCGCTGTCAATAAAGGGTCCATATTTGGTTTATTAGGTCCAAATGGAGCCGGCAAAACTACCTTGCTCAGGATGATCACGGGCATATTCTACCCTGATGAAGGAGAGATATTCCTGAACGGTCAAACCTTTAACCCGGTCAACGATATCTCTCAAATCGGG
>JANMHK010000467.1:0-2454 GCA_031375135.1 Sphingobacteriales bacterium
GAAAAGCCTCGATCGATCTTTCCCTAATGGCGAAGTTGACGAGCTCCATATTTTTTCAGATGCTTTAACGCCGCCGGAGGTGGAATATCTTTTTGCCGAGAAGTCATTTCCTTTAAATGCAAGAAAGAGTGCAGCGCCACCTTCTGCGTTGTTTGAAACAAGAAAAGCAGTTTGTGAGCTTTATGATTCCGTAAAAGAGGTGATGGTGATGGGAGATCTTCCCTCGCCGCGCCAGACGTTCGTACTCAGTCGCGGGCTTTATAATAATCCCGGTGCAAAAGTTGAGCCTACTACGCCGAAAGCCATACTTGCTTTTTCAAAAGATCTTCCTAAAAACCGACTCGGATTATCGAAATGGTTGTTTGATGAAAAGAATCCGCTTACCGCCAGAGTTGCTGCCAATCGCATTTGGCAGTTGATATTTGGTAAAGGCCTCGTGGTGAGGTCGGACGATTTTGGAAGCCAGGGTTCCATACCCACACATCCCGAGTTGCTGGACCATCTTGCGATACAATACCGGGAGAACGGATGGAATACGAAGGCCCTGATGAAGTATATTTTTATGAGTGCCAGTTATCGGCAATCTTCCGTTACAGATCCGGCTACTATTAAAGCGGATCCTGAAAACCACTTGTTGACGCGAAACCCGAGGTATCGATATCCTGCCGAGATGATTCGTGATAATGCACTTGCCGTTTCTAAACTTCTTTCTACTAAGAAAGGCGGGCCTAGTGTTTATCCCTACCAGCCCGAAGGTTTGTGGGAGGAGTTGAGCGATAAAGTATGGCGTTACAAATATGTACTGTCAACAGGTGAGGATCTGTATAGGAAAAGTATTTATACCGTTCGAAAACGTACCAGCATCGTTCCCTTCATGCAAATATTTGATGCTCCCGACAGATCGGTCTGTACCGTAAAGCGACAGGTATCGAGCTCACCTATGCAATCACTCGCCTTGTTGAATGATCCGCAGATCATAGAAGCAGCAAGGTTTGTGGGCCTGCGCATGATGCAGGAAGGCGGAACACGGCCGGACCAACAATTGAATTATGGATTCAGGCTGATCACGGGAAGGACGCCCCGAAAAAAAGAATCTGACTTGATGAAGGCTATGTATACGGAGGAATTGAAGAAGTTTGAGGCCCTGCCAGGCAAAGCAAAGCAGCTCTTGTCGGTTGGCATAAAACCCGCCATTACAGATCATGAAAATTCGCTTGCAGCCATGTCGAATACGGCGCTCGCGCTAATGAACACCGATGAATTTATCACGAGAAAATGATCAACCATGGACGAGTTCCTGAAAAGACAATTTGAAAATACGCGGCGGGATTTCCTGAAAGGCTCGGTGCTCGGACTTGGTGGAATGGCATTGGGCTCGTTGTTGGGTTGCGGTCGTACTGCGCGTAAGAGCGTCGCTGAACAAATGGCAGAGGAGATCAATAAGCCTTTGGGTCATACCCATTTCTTACCCCGCGCGAAAAGGGTGATCTATTTATTTCAGAGTGGCGGTCCATCGCAGATGGAACTGTTTGACTACAAGCCCAAGTTATACGAGATGCATGGCCAGGAAATTCCTGAATCAGTGGTGGGTAAGAACAGGATCTCGGGAATGGTCACCAATCAATATTCATTTCCGTTGGCAATGCCCGCGGTCAGTTTTCAGCAGTATGGATCCAATGGCACTTACCTGTCGGAAGTGCTTCCGCATACTGCATCCATTGTAGACGAGATATGCATCGTGAGGTCCATGTTTACTGAACAGATCAATCACGAGCCCGCGCTGATATTTACGCAGACTGGAAATCAGTTGAGCGGAAGGCCATGTATGGGATCCTGGTTGAGTTATGGGTTGGGCAGCATGAATGATAATCTGCCAGCCTTCATAGTGATGGTATCGAAGGGTGGTGGCGATCAGCCCATTAGCAATGCAGCGTGGAGCAGTGGGTTTTTGCCTTCGCATCACCAGGGCGTTCAGTTCATGTCGACTAAGGAGCCAATACCCTTTCTGAATAATCCCAATGGGACCGACAGGATGGACAGGCGAAAAGCGCTTGATTATATCAAAGAGTTCAACCATCTTCAGAATGAAGTTTGGCACGATCCGGAGATCGAGAGCCAGATCAATCAGCACGAGATGGCCTATCGCATGCAAATGGAAATTCCTTCTATTACTGATTTGTCGGACGAACCGCAACATATACTGGATATGTATGGGGAAGATGTTTTGGTGCCTGGAACATTCGCCCACAATTGTATTTTAGCTAGAAGGGTGGCTGAAAAAGATGTGCGTTTCATCCAGTTGTATCATTTAGGATGGGATCATCATGGTGCCATTGCTTCTGGGATCAGGAGGGCAACCAAACAAACGGATCAGGCATCCGCGGCTTTGGTGAAAGATCTTAAGCAGCGCGGTCTGCTCGACGATACGTTGGTGATCTGGGGTGGTGAATTTTG
>JANMHK010000493.1:0-3121 GCA_031375135.1 Sphingobacteriales bacterium
GGAAATCCGTTAAAGCAACAGTTGTGGGACGATTTTGAAGTATTGGTGAAACTGGTGGACGATCCCGAGAAGATGAACAATGAGGAAGAGAATCCAGATGTACACTATATTTCAAGGAATGAGAGTCTTTTGAATGTGGAAAGTTGGATCTACGAATTTATTACGCTGAGCGTCCCCACACACCGGATGTGTGCAGAAGACCAGATCGGTGGCCCGCAGTGTAATAAAGAAGTGCTGGAGATGCTGAAGAAAATGAAAGAAACAGGAAATCAATCCCAGAACCCTATTTGGAAGGGGCTGGATAAATTCAGGAATATATAAAATTAAAATATGCCAAATCCCAAAAGAAGGCACTCCCAGCAACGCAGTGCTAAACGCAGGACACACTACAAAGCGTCTAAAATAACCTTAAGTAAAGACAGCACTACTGGAGAGATCCATGTACGTCACCGCGCCCACGAAAGCGAGGGAAAACTGTATTATAAGGGAAAACTAGTAGCTGAGAAGTCTCCTATTTAAGGAAGTTCCTTTCAAATTAATAATGAAAAAGTAAAAATCGAAGACGTTCCTCCCGGAATGATTTTCTGATTTTTACTTTTTATTTTTTAATTCCTTTAGAGCAACTTTGTAGATATGAGAATAGGACTTGACATGATGGGGGGCGATTTTGCCCCGCTTGAGGCCATAAAAGGCATCAAAATATACCAGCAAGAACATGCAGATCCTGCTCATATGGTGATGATCGGCGACCAGGAGAAGATCCAACCGCTCATCGAGGAATACAAGATCGCCCCGGACTCTTATACGATCGTTCATGCCAGCCAGGTGATCGATATGCACGAACACCCTACCAAAGCCCTAAGAGAAAAAACAAACTCTTCCATCGCGATCGGTTTTCATATGTTGGCCACCGGCAAAGTGGATGCTTTCATCAGTGCAGGTAACACGGGTGCGATGATGGTGGGTTCATTATTCAGTATCAAACCTATTGAAGGCGTTCTTCGTCCAACCATAGGTGCCTATATGCCCCGAGAAAATGGCAGCATGGGCTGGCTCGTGGATGTTGGCATCAACGCAGATTGTAAGCCTGAAAATCTTTTGCAATTTGGCATCCTGGGTTCGCTGTTTGTAAAATATGTCTGGAACATCGAAAACCCAAGGGTTGCCCTGCTAAACCTGGGTGAAGAGGAAGGCAAAGGAAATATACTCACGCAAGCTGCCTATCCCCTGCTGAAAACTTCTGATAAGATCAATTTTGTCGGTAACGTAGAAGGTCGTGATATTTTCCTTGACAAGTCTGACGTGATCGTGTGTGAAGGGTTTACCGGAAACGTTATTTTGAAACTCGCAGAAAGCATTTACGACATCACGGTACGCAGGAATATCAAAGACGAATATTTTGACAAGTTCCATTTTGAACAATATGGCGGCGTACCGGTTCTCGGCGTAGCTAAACCAGTGATCATCGGACATGGTATCTCTGAAGGTCCCGCCTTCAACAATATGATCCATATGGCTGAGAAGATGATCAGCACTGGCCTGCTTGAAAAAATCAAAGCAAGTTTTGAGGTGATTTAAGCTCGTTTGTTTCTGGGGCATACAAATTGTACCTCCCGAATAAACGACTATGGAACAAATACTCAATCCAGGGCTTGACAGGGTCAGGCGTTTTACTTCGGAGGCTACGAACCATGAAATCGATCTTAAAACAAGGGATAACATTCTTTGGTATTCGCGCGAAGAACCAGACGTTATTGCGAACCGCATGGCTGAGCTGGATAAAGAATGGGACATAGAGCGCAAACTTATCCTCAATACATCACTGATTTCACTAACCGGCCTTATACTTGGCATTACGAAGAACCGGCTTTGGTTGATTCTTCCCGTGCTTACCACCTATTTTCTTGCTCAGCACGCAATCCAGGGTTGGTGCCCGCCAGTGGAATTATTTCGACGCGTAGGGTCCAGAACAAGAAAGGAGATCGACATGGAAAAATATGCACTGCAGGATGCCCTTAAATCAAAACAGGTTTAAGAGTCATAAGGCATTATTTTCGCCCCAAGAGCTTCTTATATCTAAGCAGAGCTTCCAGATAATAGTAGTCCGCGTAGATGATCGGTGTATTGACTTCTGATTTCGCGGGCTTATGGCCTACTGAATGCTTTAATATAAAATCATTGTTCCCGGAAGCAGCGATGTAATCATTGGAAGATAGACTTTGCAGGATGGACTCCGCAAAAGAGAAATAAGCTGTTTTCATTTTGGGAGAATAGGTACTGAGCTCAAGCAGTGCGGATGAAGTAATGGCAGCAGCTGAAGCATCCCTTTCTTCATTGGGAATATTAGGCGCGTTATAATCCCAGTAAGGAATTTTATCTGCAGGCAGGTTAGGATGGTTCATGAGAAATTTAGCAATGCCTTCAGCTTGTTTCAAATACTTCTTATCCTTCGTTTCCCGGTACATCAATACATACCCATATAAGCCCCAGGCCTGCCCCCTGGCCCATGCTGAAGTATCGTTCGCCCCTTGTGCCGTCTTCTTCCTAAATATTTTTCCCCCCGCCTCGTAACATACCACGTGGTAACTGCTGTAATCATCCCGATAATGATTTTTCATTGTGTTATCTGCATGGGTTACCGCGATATTATAAAGTTTTTTATCCTTCGACTGCCTTGCTGCCCAGAACAACAGCTCGAGGTTCATCATATTATCAATGATCACGGTGTAAGAACAGTCGGCGTGCTTATCCCATGACTTGATCACTCCGTAAGATGGATCAAATCGGGTAGCCAATGAGTTGGCACCGGTTACTAACGGCTCGATATAAGCCTGATTATTGGTCAGTCTCAAGCCATTCCCAAATGGACAATACAACATGAAACCCAGATCATGGGTTGACTTATTATACTTCTCCAATTCAACTGCCCAGGTCCATTTTTCAGCCGCAGCTTTCCATTTCGGATCTTTGGTATACTCGAAGAGATGCCAGAGCGATCCTCCAAAAAAACCACTGCACCACCAGCTGGATTTACGATCGTCGCGCGAGCCATCGGGTTTGGTCGACTGCGGAAATTTCGTCGGGTCAGGATGCGAGGCCAGCATGCCTTCATACTGTTTCG
>JANMHK010000527.1:0-23123 GCA_031375135.1 Sphingobacteriales bacterium
TAAAAAAACTTCAGCTAATAACCAGACACAGAGCGGTGACCTTCCGGGTCAGATCTCGGAAAACTTTATATCTAGTTTGAGCACAGAGCGACTCGAGGGCCTGGGCGTGAATCTGACTTCTCTAACTGATGCTACAGGTAAGAAATTGGATTATACCATCAACCAGACCATGATGCGGATCGATCTTCCGCTGCCGTTGAAGCCCGGTCAGAAATTTGTGTTCAATGCAAAATGGAATTTTAAGATCACTGAGAAGAGCAGGGGCGAAAGGGCAGGCTATGAGCATTTCACTGATGATAATAACAATCTCTATTCAATTGCCCAATGGTTTCCAAGAATGGCTGTATACAGCGACTTCCAGGGCTGGCAGAACCTGCAGTTTTTGGGCGAGTCTGAATTCACCCTCAGTTTTGGAAATTATAAAGTCAAGATCACTGTTCCTTCGGACCATATCGTAGCAGCAACAGGTGAATGTAAAAACTATGCTGCTGTTTTATCTCCCAAACAATTGCAGCGTTATACGAAAGCGCAAACTTCAAGCGAGCCTGTAACCATTCAGACGCTCGAGGAAATGCTGGAGCTGTCTAAAACTAAAAAAACAGATAAGAAGACCTGGATATTTGAAGCACAGAATGTAAGGGACTTCGCATTCAACACATCCCGAAGGCTGGTCTGGGATGGTATGGCCGCCAATATCGAAGGCAAAAAGGTCATGTGCATGAGTTATTATGGCAAAGAGGCTTATCCGATTTACAGCAAATACTCCACGAAAGTGGTTGCCCATACATTGAAAACCTATTCTCGCATCTCGATACCATATCCTTACCCGGTGGCACAATCAGTAGAGGCCAATATCGGTATGGAATATCCGATGCTCGCCATGAATCCCGGTCGTGCTGATAAAGACGGAAACTATTCAACCGCTGTACGAAATCAAATGATCAGCGTAACGATACACGAAGTAGGGCATAATTTCTTCCCCATGATCGTGAACAGTGATGAGCGCCAGTGGTGGTGGATGGATGAAGGGCTGAATACTTTTTGCCAGTACCTCACTGAACAGCAATTCGAAGGTGGTTATCCTTCAGGCCGTGGACCTGCCAGTACGATCGTGGATTATATGAGATTGCCTAAGAACCAACTTGAGCCTATTATGACCAAGGGTGATATGGTGGCGAATGTGGGTTCAAATGCCTATGCGAAAGCATCAGCCGGACTAAACATACTCAGGGAGACCGTCATGGGCAAGGAACTGTTTGACTTTTCATTCAGGGAGTATGCCAGGCGTTGGGCATTTAAACATCCTACCCCTGCAGATCTGTTCAGGACCATGGAAGATGCGAGTGCTGTTGACCTGGACTGGTTTTGGCGCGGTTGGTATTTTGGCACTGATGCAGTTGACATTTCCTTAGACTCAGTGAAGTGGGCTAAATCAGAAGCGCCATTGAATGGGAAAGAAGTCAATCTTTACGAGTTGTCTTTTTCGAATAAGGGCGGGATGGTGATGCCGGTCATTCTGGAATGGACATATAAAGATGGAACAAAGGATATGGACAGGATTCCGGTAGGTGTATGGGTCGCCAATGAGAATGAATTTAAAAAAGTGTTCAGGAAAGAAAAAGAAGTGGCAAGTATCCTGATGGATCCGCACAAGGAGACAGCTGACATTAATCCTGATAACGGGAACTGGCCGATGAAAGAACTGCCGACTAAATTTCAGATCTTCAAAGGAAGAACACGATGAGGACACTGACCCTGGTACTGGTTCTTTTCCTGCTAAACCTTTCTGCTATGGCGCAAAAGAAAGTCTACACTTACCTTGCTCTTGGAGACTCCTATACCATTGGCGAATCTGTTCCTGTGTATGATAACTTCCCATACCAGCTGGTACAGATGATGCGGAAAAAAGGACAGGAGGTGCATGCTCCCGAGATTGTTGCGAAAACGGGGTGGACCACCGGCGAACTGTTAGCAGGTATTTCAGCAGTACAATTGGAATCGTCTTATGATTTTGTAACCCTGCTTATTGGTGTCAACAATCAATACCGGGGTTTGCCGGCAGAAGAATACGCCCAGCAATTTGAAATGCTATTGAAGATGGCTATTAAATACGCAGGTGGCAAGGCGTCTAATGTCATTGTAGTGAGTATCCCGGATTGGGGAGCAACTCCTTTTGCAAAAGACAGGAACCGGGCTGAGATATCAGAGCAGATCAGCGATTTCAATCTTCGCAACAGCAGGATATCCGCCAAACATAATGTCAAATATGTTGACATCACGGAAGGTAGCCGCGAGGCACTGATCAACCAGGATCTGGTTGCGAAAGATAAATTGCACCCGTCAGGGCAGGAATACCAGCGGTGGGCAGAGGCTGTATTGAAGGCCATGGGATTGTAGCATAAAATCTGCACGATGAAGCGACTGGGTTATGTTCTCTTGTTCGTGATCATACTTGGCGCAGTCCATTCCTGCATGGATAATGATTGCCTGGGCGACCTTCGCAATAACGGTGGTAAGTAAGTCTTCCTTAGATTTGAACATGCAAATATCATTACAACATAAGCAAGCCCTTATTTGTGGAAGTACCCAGGGAATAGGGTTGGCCATCGCTAAAGAGCTTGCGGCATTGGGTGCCAGCTGTACGCTGTTGGCCAGAAATGATGAGTCGCTCAGGCAGGCAGTTTCCAGTCTGGATCATTCAGCAGGTCAACAACATGGCTATCTCGTAGCTGATTTTGCAGAAACTGAACAAGTGCGCGCTGCGATTTCGGCACATACAGCAACCCACAAAGTACATATCCTGGTGAACAATACGGGAGGTCCTCCGCCGGGTCCCATTGCTGAAGCAGAGCCTGCTGATTTTTCAAAGTATTTTGAACAACATATTGTCTGTAACCAGATCCTCGTCCAACATTGCCTTCCGTCTATGAAGGCGGAGCGATACGGGCGCATCATCAATATTATTTCAACCAGTGTGCGCATTCCCATTGAGAACCTCGGTATTTCAAATACCATTCGGGGTGCCGTTGCATCCTGGGCTAAAACACTTTCTTTGGAGCTGGCGCAGTTTGGCATTACTGTAAATAATATTCTTCCCGGATTCACAAAAACAGAAAGGCTAAACGCATTGATCCGGAACATCGCCTCGCGGAAAAATCTGGAACCGGATATGGTAGCAAAAGAAATGGCTATGGAAGTGCCTGCCAGACGATTTGGTGAGGCTGAAGAGATTGCCGCCGTTGCGGCCTTCCTCGCGACCCCGGCTGCTGCTTACGTCAATGGAACCAGCATTCCTGTTGATGGCGGGAGAACGGGAGCCATTTAGAATGTGGGGAATGTGATGAATGTGGGGAATGTGGAGAATGAATGTGAGAATGTGATGAATGTGGAGAATGTGATGAATAGAACGAGATTATTAGAACATGTTTATGGAGTTTAATACAGAAAAGTCTTTTGCGATTTCATTAGATCTGGCCGATCCCCTAAGGGATATGAGAAATAAGTTCATCATTCCTGAACATAACGGTCACGAGCAAACGTATTTGTTGGGTAATTCACTGGGGCTTCAGCCGAAGAATACAAAGGCTGCGATTGAAACGGTACTTACACAGTGGGCAAATTATGGCGTGGAAGGTTTCTTCATGGGCGATGATCCCTGGATGGATTACCACGATAAATTACTTCAGCCGCTATCAAAGATCGTTGGTACCCTGCCCCATGAGCTTTCAGTGATGAATCAACTCACTGTGAATCTTCACCTGATGCTGGTCAGTTTTTATCAGCCCCGGGGAAAGAGGAGAAAAATACTCTGTGAGCAAAAAGCATTTCCGAGCGATCAATATATGCTCGAAACCTATCTCAAGCATCTGGGACTGGATCCAAATGAACTGATCATCGAAATAGGTCCAAGGGAAGGGGAGTCAACCATTCGTTTGGAAGACATTACTTCCGCGATTGAGCAGCAGCACGAGGAGGTCGCATTGGTATTCTGGGGCGGGATCAATTATTATACCGGTCAGCTTTTTGACATGGCGACCATTACATCCGTCGCCCATCAATATGGCATCAAGGCAGGATTTGATCTGGCCCATGCGGCAGGGAATGTTGAGTTGAACTTGCACAACTGGGATGTGGATTTTGCCTGCTGGTGCAGTTATAAATACCTGAATGCTGGTCCCGGCGCAGTAGGTGGTGTATATATCCATGAGCGTTATCATAACGATCCATCTATTCAGCGTTTGGGTGGATGGTGGGGCTATGATAAACCAACCAGGTTTTTGATGGAGAAGGGTTTCAAGCCCATGCCCACTGCGGAGGGCTGGCAGTTGTCGACCCCATCGATGCTTTTATACGCCTGTCATATGGCATCATTGGAATTATTCGAAGAGGCCGGCTGGGAAAATATACTGGCGAAGCAAAACAAACTCAATGCCTATCTCTGGTTTCTTCTGAACGAATTGAATAGAGCTCAGCCCGAACAAGTGGTGCAGGTATTGACGCCAGCCCAGGAAAGAGGTTGCCAGGTGTCTTTGTTCATGTTAAAAAACGGTCGTGCAATTTTCGACAGCCTGATCAAACAAGGCATCATGGTAGACTGGAGGGAACCCAATGTGATCAGGCTTGCCCCTGTACCATTATACAATACCTTCGCAGATGTCTACCGGTTCTATGAAGCCATTAAAAATATGCTATGACCCGTGAATTTTTATGCGACCAGATCAAAAGTAAAGGAACTTATTTATGCGTGGGCCTGGATACTGATCCCGATAAAATTCCTGTGCATCTTGCTGGTAGGCCCGACGCAGTATTTGAATTCAATAAGGCCATCATTGACGCTACACTGGATCATTGTGTGAGTTATAAGATCAACACTGCTTTTTACGAGGCCCTTGGATCTAAAGGCTGGGAGATCATGGAAAGAACATTTGATCATATCCCATCTACCCATCTTAAAATAGCGGATGCAAAAAGGGGTGATATCGGGAATACTTCGGCCCAGTATGCCCGTGCATTTTTTGAAACAGTGGGCGCCGATGCCATTACCGTTGCACCATATATGGGAGAAGATAGTATCAGGCCTTTTCTCGAGTATGAAGATAAATGGACGATCGTGCTGGGGCTCACTTCAAATAAAGGAGCAAAGGATTTTGAAATGCAGCCATCGGGAGATATGTTGATGTATGAGCGGGTGCTGACTACTGTGGCAACCTGGGGAACTCCAGCTAACCTGATGTTTGTGATCGGCGCCACCCAGGCGGATGCCTTTACTAATGTCAGGCGAATTTGCCCCGAGCATTTCTTCCTGGTCCCGGGCGTAGGCGCTCAGGGTGGAAGTTTGAAAGATATATCTGAAAAGGCGATGACCAAAGACTGCGGGATACTGGTAAACGCAAGCCGGGCTATTATCTATGCCTCTGAAGAAGAAGATTTTGCAGAGGAAGCCGGGGCCATAGCAAAACAATACCAGTATGAAATGGGAATCTACTTATAGGAAGGCCGCGACGGGAGAATGGATGTTGGCCGCCTTTATGCTGGTCAAGATCCTGCTTCAATATGTACTCATACATCCTTCTTATGATCTTCACCGCGATGAGTACCTTCATTTGGATCAGTCGCAACACCTGGCCTGGGGCTTCATTTCTGTGCCCCCGCTCACTTCATGGATAGCATGGATCATTCGGGCTTTAGGCAATGACAGTTTTTGGGTTAAATTTTTTCCGACCCTGTTCGGTGCGTTCACGATATTTTTTGCATGGAAGATCGTATCTGCGCTCGGGGGCAAACTTTTCGCAAAACTGATCGTATCCTTAGCGATTCTTTTTTCCGGCATTCTGCGGTTGAATATTTTGTTTCAGCCCAATTCGTTCGAGGTATTGTCGTGGACCGCATTCTATTATTACCTGATACTGTATGTGCAGCATAAAAACCCACGAACGCTCTATGTGTTAGCTGTGGTACTGGCCCTTTCATTCCTGAATAAATACAATATCATTTTTCTGGTCGCAGGTTTGTTACCCGCAATGCTCACATTTGCAGATCGAAGTTTATTAAGATCCAAACATG
Organism: Sphingobacteriales bacterium; assembly: GCA_031375135.1. Classification (GTDB taxonomy): domain Bacteria; phylum Bacteroidota; class Bacteroidia; order Chitinophagales; family Chitinophagaceae; genus Pollutibacter. Next base: position 6,064 of record JANMHK010000527.1, read on the forward strand.
TATTGTTCGCAGCTTTGTTATTTATGTTGATGATCAGTCCTAATATTCTTTGGCAGATCAATAACGGGATTCCTTTTGTAAAGCACATGAAAGAATTGGCCGACACACAACTGGTGAATATGAGTAGGGTAGTGTTCCTGAAAGAGCAGCTCTTGTTTTTTATCAATTCATTTTTTGTCTTGGTCATTGCTGCAGTAGGGTTCATCAGATTCAGGGCCTTCAGGCCATATCGGTTTTTATTTATTGGTTACCTGATCACCATATTGGTATATATCTGGCTTCGGGCTAAAGGATATTATTCAGTGGGCTTGTATCCTGTGTTATTGGCTTTTGGTGCAGTTTATCTGGAATACCTTACGGAGCGGAAGATCTTTTTGAGGATAGCCAGTGCCGTTGTGATCATCCTGATTTTCTTGCCTGTATTTCGGTTGGCATTTCCTTATGCGCCGGCAGAAGTATTGGCTGATCGCAGGGAAGTGTACCGGGACCTTGGCCTGTTGAGATGGGAGGACGGAAAGGACCACCAGTTGCCGCAGGATTTTGCAGATATGCTTGGATGGCGGGAACTGGCGTATAAAACAGACAGTGCGTTTGGGCTGTTGAAGGAAAAGGACCAGGTATTGGTGCTGACGGATAATTATGGCCAGGCAGGAGCGGTAAATTATTACACCATCAACAGGTTGCACGCGGTATCTTTTAATGCCGATTATTTGAATTGGTTTCCGGTTCAGAAACAGATTAGGCATGTGATCAGGATTATGGAGATAGACGAAGATGATGATGATCCACTAAGAACACAAGAAAAATCACTTTGTGATACGCTTATCCTGGCAGGTCAGGTAGAATCGAAACTGGCACGGGAGTACGGGACCAGGATCTGGGTAATGAAAAATGTGAAAGCATCAGTATGGCCCGTTATCAGAAGCGAAATGGAGGCCCACAAAAAATAATAAAGTAAAACGGCAAATATGAGACCAACGATGATCCTGTTCTTCTCACTGATAGTTGTTTCGGTCAGCGCCCAGAAAACACAGAAGCCTGTGATCCATGGCAAGAACTGGATGGCCATCACGGGCAAACCACTCGCTGCTACGGCGGGTGCCACCATTTTTAATCAGGGCGGTAATGCCGTTGATGCTTCCTGTGCGATGTTGGCCGCTACCTGTACCATGTGGGATGTATTGGCCTGGGGTGGGGAAACGCAGGCGCTGATCTACAATCCCAAAACAAAAAAAGTGATTGCCATCAACGCACTTGGTGTGGCACCAACAGGAGCAACACCGGAATTTTATAAAGGCAAGGGCTACAAATACCCGCCACAATTCGGACCACTTGCTGCCGTCACACCGGGCACACCGGGTGGCCTTTGTTACATGTTGGCAGAGTATGGCACCATGAGTCTCGAACAAGTGATCAAGCCCGCTATGCAACTTGCCTTGGGCTATCCCATCGATATAGAAACCGCTAATAGCATTGAAAGAAACAAAGGAGAGATCAAACAGTGGCCCTATTCAAAAGCAGTATTTCTTCCCCATCCCGGAGAGAAGCGGGAGTCACCCGAGCCGGGAGAGATCTTTGTGCAGCAGGATCTTTACAATACCCTGACCAAGATGGTAGAGGCGGAAAAGATGGCGCTGAAAAAAGGAAAATCACGCAAGGAGGCTATCTATGCAGCTTCAGATCGATTCTACAAAGGCGATATTGCAAAAGAATTTTCAAGGGGCTCCATAGAACAGGGAGGCTTGATCACAGAACAGGATCTTGCTGCCTGGAAAGTCCTGGAAGAAGAGCCCCTGCAGGTGAATTACCGTGGGATAGCCGTCTATAAAATGCAGCAGTGGACACAGGGGCCCATGATGTTGCAGGCTTTGAATATGCTGGAGAATTTTGATTTGAAGTCGATGGGTTACAATTCCGCCAGCTATATCCATACCATGTCCCAGGTGTTGAACATGAGCTTTGCCGACCGTGATTTTTATTATGGAGATCCTTATTTTCCGCCAGAAGAACCGATGAAAGGGCTGTTGTCTAAAGAATATGCAAAAGAGCGGGTGAATCAGATCAACAAAGAAAAAAATGATCCGAATATTAAACCCGGCGATCCCTACCCATTCGAAGGGAAAACAAATCCATACCTTGATCAGTTGCAGAAATTCGGAACAGCCTCTGTTGATCCCATCAGCAAAGAGTACCTCGACAATGTATTCCTGGGCACCACTTCGGTGGAGGCAGCAGATAAAGAAGGCTGGGTAGTGTCAATTGTTCCCAGTGGCGGCTGGATACCTTCCTGCATAGCTGGTAAAACCGGCATGGGTATGAGTCAGCGGGCACAGAGTTTTGTTTTGGACCCTGCATTGAATCCTTTCAATGTGATCGCTCCCGGAAAAAGACCAAGGGTTACACTCACACCTGGGCTGGCGATGAAAGACGGCAGGCCTTTTCTGTCATTCGGCGTGCAGGGCGGTGATACGCAAGACCAGAACCTGATTCAGTTTTTTGTCAACATGGTTGATTTTGGAATGAATGTGCAGGAAGCCTGCGAGGCCGCGAACATCAATACTTACCAGTATTATTTATCGTTGGGCGGGGACGATCGTAAGCCGAAGCCAGGAAATTTACTGTTGCAAAAAGAAACGCCTTCATGGGTTCAGAAAGACCTCATTAAGATGGGGTATAAACTCAGTTTTGAAGAAAGGACCTCGGGTCCGATCAACGCGATATTTTTTGACTGGAAGCATGGCAGTTTCTGGGGTGGGAGCAGTAATCACGGAGATGATTACGGTATTGGATGGTAAAGAGAATGAGATAATAAGATAGTGTGGAAATGCAGAAGCGTGCAGAATTTTCTGCACACTTTTACATTTCTTAGGGCTATTGGAAGCGAGGTATTATGCAAGGAACGGACTGACGATCGATAGCACCTGTTGCATGGTCAGTGGCTCGTCAAATGATTCTGAAGCTGCATCTGCACTGATGGTAAAACCATTAATATTGGTAATGTTTATGCCTGCCTGGGTTGTCAGTTCTTCACCGTTATAGCTAGCCTGAACAACAGCGCCAATGCCTGAGTTTTTTCCAGTGATCCAGGGTTTTACATCCCCGAAATTATTTGCCTTCCGCATTTGTCGTATGTGAGCGGCGTGCCTTGCTTCCACAGAATGGATATTCAGCGCTGCGGTGAGCACATCGTTGTTGCTCATCAGGTTTGCAGCTTGCCCTTTGTAGGCTCTTACTCCCGTGTCTTCAAATGTTTGCGCCACCGCAAGGAAGGTTTGATAGTTCGTAAACACATCGGCAAAATTTCCCTTGGCCGTGAAATCGAAATTGGGCTTACCGACGGGAGTTCCACCTGAAGCACTGATGGCCGTTTTTAAGAAATTGACGTGTGCGGTTTCATGTCCCCCAATAGTAGCAATGGCTTGTTGGGCAGCTGCAGTAGGTATTAGTGCTGCACCAGCCTGGATTCCTTTCTGGTAGAATTCTGCCTCCAGGTATTCCAGGGTAAGGGCATAGTTCAAAACATCGAGGATGGAAGTACTTGTTTGTCCGTAAGCTTTTTTAAACAGTCCTCCCAGGGCAATGGGAACAGCAACGAGGGCGATCTTTCCTGCAAAGCGGGAAAAGTTTTTGATGCTTTCTCTTCTGCTGTTTAAACGTTCGTAAACTTCAGGATCCGTTTTTTCTATTTCTGCAATGATATGATGCACATTCATAATGATAGCATTTAAGTGGTTGGTAAATTAGATGCATTGATCTTCGATTTCAGGAAGCTGGAAGCGATCATGAGTACTTCCATGGGATCCCTTGACTTGTCTAATCCATTTGGATCGATAACCGACATGTCGGCAAAACTTCCATTGCTGATTAGGTCCCTGATATAAGCCGCATGGCGCGCTTCCACAGATACGATTTTTCCGGCAAGCAGGAGGTAGTCTGGACTTGTGATCAATTTCCCGGCACCATTGTAAGCCGAAACACCCAGGTCTTCAAAGGCTTTGGCCGTGTTCAATACAGAACTTCTGCTATCGAACTGGATGGAGCTGAAGTTAACCTCAAGGGCCTGAATGGCTTTAGCACCAAGTGCATTCTTGAAGAACTCCCGGTGAGCCACTTCGTGGTCGCGGATATCATTCAATAACGCTTTTTCCGAAGCCGTAATGCCGGCGTAAGGGTTTTCTGAGACCCTTAAGTAGAAAGCTGCCTCTAACTGTTCCAGGGCGTAGGCATAATTCAAGATGCCGATATCACCGCTGCCCAGATCAATGCCGGAACCGTTAGTCATGACATCATCTTTTTTGCATGACGCTACCGAGACCATAGCCGCTCCGCCTGCTATCGCAGACGCATAACCGAGGAAATTTCTTCTCGACATCGGTGTGATGTCTTTTTTTCTTGATTCCATAATCAGTGGTTTTAATTAGATATAAGTACTTACGGATTGTATCGGTGTTTGGATTTTAGGAAATAAAAAAAACAGCCGGAAATTTTTCCGACTGCTTCTATGAACGCTACATCCGTATGTGAAATACTGTATCGATTTTTTACTTAGGCATTACTACATGGTTGATCACATGAATGACACCATTGCTTTGCATCACATCTGCGATAGTGACTGTTGCCATATTACCTTTCTCATCCTGCAGGATAACTTTCTTATTTTTAATGGAGAAGGTCAGGGTTCCGCCCTGCACGGTTTTAGCCTGGTACGATCCGCCGTTCTTCTGGATCATGCCAATCAGTGTTTTACTATCGATTTTTCCGGGAACAACATGATAAGTGAGGATGCCGGTCAATATGGATTTGTTCTCTGGCTTCAGTAATGTTTCAACTGTCCCCTTGGGAAGCATGTCGAAAGCTTCATTGGTAGGGGCAAAGACCGTAAACGGACCTGTGCTTTGCAACACCTCAACTAATCCGGCTGCCTGTACGGCGGCTACCAGTGTAGTATGGTCTTTGGAGTTGACCGCATTTTCAATTATGTTCTTGGAAGGATACATGGCTGCGCCACCAACAGTAACTGTTTTTTCCTGGGTAAAACCAACCAGGGCAAACATATTTGCCATGATGATGAGGGTAAGTAATTTAGAGATCTGTTTCATAAATGATTTGTTTGAAACAGATACGGGAAAAGAGAAAGGTTGGATTTGGGAGAGAAAAAGAATTTATTAAATGGCCCCCATCACGTACATCTCTGTCATCGTGGGCGTGGCACTTCCGCCTTCCTTTTCCAGCGTGATCGCGAATGCCTGGGCGTCTGGAATATTTTTGAGTTTGCAGAGTGTGGTGCATGAGCCGATCATGCCTGCGTCCACCGGCTTGCCATTAACAATGGCCCAGAGTTGATATTGTTTTCCAGGAGAAGCTTGCGGCAGGTTATTGCGGTATAAATAAACTTCTTTGGTACGCATATCCCAATAGACGGTAGCCATATTGCTTTCACGACCCGGAATACCCTTCATTTTGATCACCGCCATAGAAGGGTTCTGCATGGTTTGAACATCGGCGTATAAGGTGGAGAATTTCTCCCGTTCAGCCTCGGTTTGCTTCTGCAAGTCATTATAACTCAGTTGCAATTTCGAAAACGCAGCAGTCAGTTCATCATATTTATTATACAAGATAAAGGTGGTGATACTGGTGCCAAGGAAAAGGATGATGGCAGCAGCAGCGGCATATTTCCAGGCGGGGTGTATAGTGAAGACCGGAGCCTCTGAAGGCTTCACCCCAGGCAACGCTGTTAGATCATTCGGCTGGTTTTTTGCCGGAATGAACTCATCTTTCAAAGATTCCATCAGTTTGCTTCTAACGAACGCTGGCGGTTGCAGCGATTGGCCCAGTGCCTGATCTTCGAGCTGTGATTCAAACTCCTTTATCGCCTTATCGAGTTCGGCATAGCGCGTACGAAGTTGTTCCAGCTCAGCAGATTCTTCCGCTGAAGCCAGACCGAGCACGTAGCTCTCCACAATTCCTGATGATATGTATGTATGTATGTCCACTATCCTTTGAAAAGTTCTCTTAATTGAATTAATGCACTTCGCATCCTCGTTTTTACCGTACCTAGCGGCATGTTCAGGGATTTTGCAATTTCGTCCTGGGTCATACCATGAAAATAAGAAAGCTCTACAAGTTCCTTGTATTCATTCTTCAGTTTATGTACTGTTTGGCGTAATCCGATACTGTCAGGGTTGAAATCACTGGATCCCACACTATATACGGATTCTGTGAGCTCTTGGTTTTGCTGCTGGTTCCGGTGATCCCGGGTGCGCAGATGGTCAATGGCAGTATTTCTGGTGATCTGCATCATCCAGGTGTACAACCGACCCTTATTGGAGTCGTAAAGTGCGATCTGTCGCCAGATCTTCAGAAAAACATCCTGCAAGAGATCATTGGCCTGTTCCTGATCCGGTAAGATGGATAAGATCACACTATAAAGTGCGCCGGAGTAATTGTCGTATAAATAAGTGAATCCGTCCTGGCTCCTTTGCTTGAGCAATTCAACCAGTTCTGCTTCCTGATATGTAAGTTTTTGTATTTGCAATACCCTAGGTAAACGGGAAGCAAGATAAGAAGATTATTGTTTGCCAATATATCGTCTAACTAAAAAATATTTCTATTTGTTGAATGTTTCGCGCAGCTGCTGACTATCCCATGCATGATCTGTTGTGTTGGGGATGATTTGGATGTCGTTTTTCAGCAACTCTTCCTGGTGTTCAATCTCTTCGCGTACCGAGGCAATGTATTGGTTCAGATCGTGCCGCTGTTTCCCAAGTTTCTCCAAAGCCGCTTCGTCGTATTTCAAAAAGTTTTGCCCTGCCCTGAATGCGGTGTAGTGTCGCATACCCATGTTCGTTAGTACATCAACTCCCATGCGAATGGACGTATCGATATGTTCCCGATAAACCTGATCCACACCCAGGTCCATGACATCGTAGGCATCGTAACGGTTACGAACGCGGATCATCAGTTTCAGGTGCGGGAAATGTTTCTTTAGTGTTGCGATCAGTTGCGTATTGACTTCGGGATCTTCTATGGCCGACACAAAAATATTCGCTTCTTCAGCTCCGGCCGACTGGAGCAGGTCTACCCTGGTCACGTCCCCATAGAATACTTTGAATCCCATCTTCCTTAACAGATCAACGCGGTCCGGGTCATTGTCCAGAATAGTGGCATGAACGCCGTTGGCCCGGAGAAAGCGTCCAATGGTACTTCCAAAATGGGAGAAGCCCGCAATGATCACTTTGTTCCTTTCGTCCACCACGTCAGCTTCCTGTTCTGTTTTGTTAGACAGATTCATTCTGGGCAGCAGTAGTTTCTCATTCACAAGCAAAGCAATGGGCGTCACCGTCATACTTAATGCAGTGACGGCCATCATGAGGTCCACCGTTTCTTTATCCAGTATCCTCAAGGTGCCTATATATGCAAATAGCACGAAGGCAAATTCACCTACTTGGGAAAGACTGAATGAGAATAAAAGATTCTCGTGCTGTTTTAAACGAAATATTTTTCCAATGGCCGCGAGTACTAAGAATTTAATGATCACCACGCCTATGACCAGGCCGAAGATCAATAAGGGCTGCGTAGCAATGAGGTGAAAATTAATGGAAGCACCCACCGCAATGAAGAATAAACCAAGAAGCAGGCCTTTGAAAGGTTCAAGATCAGATTCGAGTTCATGTTTGAATTCACTGTTGGCCAGTACAACGCCAGCCAGAAAAGTGCCGAGGGCAGGACTTAGTCCCACAATTTGCATCAGGTAGGCAATGGCTACCACGATGAGTAAAGAGGAAGCTGAAAAAAGTTCCCGCAGTTTTGTTTTTGCAACCAGCCGGAGCAGGGGTACCACCACGTATCGGCCTGCAACGATGACCAGAATGATCGCTGAAAAGGTGAAGACCGCTTTCAGCCAGGCAGGGAAACCATCCATAAAAGAATGTGATCCGCTATCGGCCACATTAGCAACAGCCAATAGGGGCAGCATGGCAAGAATGGGAATGATGGAAAGATCCTGGTAAAGCAATACTGCAAATGAAGTGTTACCTGCTACGGTCTGTAGTTGTCCTTTTTCTTTCAATGATTGCAACACGATGGCGGTGGACGACATCGCCAGGGAGAAACTGAGGGCCAGGGCTCCCTGCCAGCTAACGCCGAGAAGTAGCGAGGCCATAAAAAATATCGCGGTGGTAATGAGTAGTTGCATGGTACCTACACCCAGGATCGTTTTTCTCATGATCCATAATTTCTTGGGATCAAGTTCCAGCCCCACCAGGAACAACATCATCACAACCCCAAATTCTGCGAAGTGCATAATGTCTTCCCCTTCCTTCCCAACAAAACCAAAAACGAAGGGGCCGATCACGATACCGGCCAGCAGGTAGCCGAGAACTGAACCCATGCCTAGTTTTTTCGCAAGGGGCACACAGATCACCGCGGCGGCGAGATAAACAACGGCATATAGCAGGAAATCGCTCATATCATTGATTTATCGGTTCAAACATTTGATTCAGGAAATCGAGGTGCATGTATTGTTCGGGTTCAGGTTTGTTCCCTAAGAAATATTTGATCATGGCTTCATATTGACTCGCATTCCCTTCGAGTTGTTCAACAGTTAGTTTATGGGTGCCCTGCACAGCGAAAGGAGGCAGGTAATTCATTTTGCAGAGACGGGCCGTTTGTTCAAAGGGATGGAGAAACTGTTTTATGGTATAGTGGTTATGACCTGTAGGCTGATAGGCCTGCTGGGCGCCCCCTGTAGTTATGGAATTGAAGATGAACTTTCCCTGCAGCGCGTTTCCGCCTGGCCCATAAGCCCATTCGAATTCGAGTACCAGGTCGATCCATTGTTTAAGCAGGGGCGGGCAGCTGTACCAATAGAAAGGGTGTTGCCAGATGATGAGGTCATGCGCCAGCAAAAGATTCTTTTCCCTTTCCACATCGATATTGAAATCAGGATAGTTTTCGTACAGGTCATTGAATGTAAGATCTGGCGACGGTTTGAGCCGTGATAGTAACGCCTTGTTGCTTCTCGACTTCTCCAGCCGGGGATGTGCGAAGAGGATCAGTGTCTTCATGAGCCACTAATTTCGGGTAAAACGCTGAGATTGCGATTCGTAGTTTACCGTGCCAGCGTTTTCAGCAGCCGTTCACATTTTTTCCAATAGGCAAAAAATGACGGGTGGTATCCGGTAACGGAAGGGAATATCCAGTCACGGTCGTCCTGTATACCTCTGTAGTGACGGAATGCGGGGTGTTCTTTCGAAACCAGCAGATGGTCAATTTTATCGTTGGTCTGATAGAGTTCTACCAGGTCAGCATATTCACCCACATGGATCTGGATGCCACAGATTTTGGAGGCCTGATTCAAAATGAAGCCCATGACTTTTTCGCTCACCGGGTATGCGGAAAAATGTGATGGTTCCAGGAGCAAGACCCTGTTGGCGTCCAGTTCCTTCCTCCAGAGGGGGTCAAGGTTATAACTGTTATAGACGAGGGTGGGCTTGTTGGAGTCTATGTCCAGTGGCTGGGTAACTGGAAGGACTGTAGTGTAATCGGGCGATAGGGTTGTTTTTAGCGTATCTGGCGTTGGCATGCAGGGGATTTCATCATATCCCTGGTCAAGAAAACTGTTTCGTTGTGTGGACCCCGTGTATTTGTTGATGTTTTCCTGGTTGCAAAAATATTTTTTGGAAGAGAAGGCTCCCGCCACCCATTGCCAGCTGCAATGGTTGCTGGCAACGTCGCCGTCAAGCAGATGATAATAGAGCCACCTGGCGGGTTGCGCCCAGTGGGCACCAGCGATATTGCAGGTGATGCTGGCCACATACATCCGCAAATGATTGTGCATGTATCCAGTTTCATACAGTTCATCTATGCCCTGGTCAATAGCATCGATCCCGGTTTGTGCTTTTGCCACTGCCGTGACCATATTGTGATGTTGAACACCGGGCTGCGGGTATTTTAAATCAGTCCCGATCAAAGCCCCTTTCGCCTGCCAGACCCTTTGGAAATATTCGCGCCATGCAAGCTCCTGGATAAATTTCTCCATCTGTGAGGGCTTGTATCCTTTTGCCAGTATCGATTCCAAAATCTGTTTGCCGCTAATTACACCGCGAGAGATAAAAGGAGAGAGGTAAGTGACTGCACCGTTCTGGTAGTTTCTGGTCCGCGCATATTTAATGGGGTCAACAGATGCTATCCGGTCGAGGATTTCGTGATAGGAAAGGTCGAAAATCATATCCTCCTAAACAAAGAAAGGAGGGTAAGGTTTTATCATTCTTCATCCATCTCTTCTCGGATCTCTTCGGAGATCTTGACGAGGACCTTATCGATCCGGTGACCATCCATGTCGATGATCTCCAGATGGAAGCCGCGCCATTCCAGGGTGTCGCCAGTATGCGGGATGCGTTCAAGATCATGGAGGATGAAGCCGGCCAGGGTATCAAATTCCTGTTCACCTTCGTTCATCCATTCTGTTTTTTCAAACCTACTAAGGAAGTCGTAGAACGGAATCTGTGCATCAACCAGAAAGGTGCCGTCGTCCCGTTTGACTACTTCATAGTCTTCCATGTCTTGCTGGGGGATATCGCCAACGATCGCTTCCAGGATATCGTTGAGCGTGATCAGACCCAGGAGGGTTCCGTATTCATCCACGATGAAGCAGCTGTGAATCTGCGTTTGTTTGAATTTTTCCAGCAGTTGATAAGGTGAGTTATTTTCCGGGACAAAAAGTGCTGGCTTCATGGTGTCAATGAAGCGTACATCGTCTGGCGTAACGTACAGGTCCTTTATGTTGACAATGCCTTTGATATGATCGATGCTGCCATCACAGATGGGGTAGACCGAGTGCGGCTCCTGCAGGATCTTTTCGCGGATGCTGTTTTCATTGTCATTGATCTCGAACCAGATGATATCGCTTCGGTGCGTCATGAGGGAAGTGATGTTTCGATCGCCGAGGTGGAACACCCGTTCAATGATCTCCTGTTCCTGTGCGTCGATGGCACCGGTTTCCGTGCCTTCACTGATGATGGCTTTGATCTCATCTTCCGTCACCATATTGTCGCGCGAACGCATGTTGAATAGTTTCACGATCATGTTGGTGGTGAAAGTCAGCAGCCATACAAATGGGAAAGTGATTTTGCTGATCAGGCTCATTGGGCCGGCAGCCCATTTCGCAATAGCTTCGGGGGCAGCCATGCCGATCCGTTTGGGCACCAGTTCACCGAGCACGAGGGAAAGAAATGTTACCAGGATCAATACCAGTAACGTGGCCAGCCAGCTTGCATAGGGCTGCAGGAGGGTAAATTGCTCCAGCCAGAGTTTCACGTCATCTATGATCTTGTCTCCAGAATAGATACCCGTCAGGATACCGATCAGGGTGATACCGATCTGTACGGTGGAGAAAAAATTGTCCGGCTTATTGGCCAGCTTTAAAGCTGCTTTAGCCCTTAAATCTCCTTTGTTAGCCTGCGTTTCAAGTCGTGCTTTTCGGGAAGAAACCAGGGCGATCTCTGCCATGGAGAAAAAGCCGTTTAAAAGAATAAGGCCGATCAGGATCAGAATTTCATTCATTTGCTAGGCCGAGGCCTGTTTGGTGATTGAATAAGCGGGCTGCTGCGAATCCGGCGAGGCAGCCGATCAAAGCTCCTCCGAAAATGTCTAACGGATAATGCACGCCCACATAAACCTGGGCATAAGATATTAATCCTGCCCATAAAAATGCTATTCCCCACCACGAAGATCTTGACCTCAGGGTTTGATAAAGGAACATGGCGATGGCAAAATGATTTGTGGCGTGGGAAGAGGTGAAGCTTCCATTTATACCACAGGTTTTTGCCAGGAAACGGATCTTATGGGCCATCAGTTCGTCCCGGCAGGGACGGGGCCTGTATAAGATCTCTTTGATCACATGGCTGCTCAGCAGGTCAGTCAGAGCCACCAGACCGATCAATGCCACTACCCACCAGAATCCCTGCCTGCCAAAATTGATGGTGACCATCAGCAGGAGAAAAACATAGAGGGGTACCCAGAAGGTAGATTCCCGGATAAACAGGGCAACGGTATCGAATAGTGGTAAATGCCAGTCACGGTTGATTTTTAACATCAACGCGTAATCAGCATGCACCAGTTTCTGGAAAAATGATAGTTCTTCCAACAATACCATGAGCAAATATAGTAAATCCGCCCTCTTTGCATTTTTGCGGGCGATTCGCGTGGAAAAGCATGTTGAAAAAACGGATAAAAGCTTTTTTTCAACTTTTGGCCAATGACTTTTGACTTTGGAGTATTTTCGCTGTTCTAAACCTTGAGTTGTGGCATTGATAAAAAGTATTTCTGGTATCAGGGGAACAATAGGCGGAAAGCCTGGCGAAACCCTTTCACCTCTTGATGTGGTAAAATTCACCGCTGCTTTTGGAAGCTGGCTGGTAGAAAAAACCGGAAAAAAGAAAGTAGTGATCGGTCGGGATGGCCGCATCAGCGGACCCATGGTCAGCAGCCTGGTGAGCAACACCCTTATCGGTTTAGGAATGGATGTGGTAGACCTTGGATTAAGCACCACCCCAACGGTAGAGATCGCAGTAACCGCAGAGCAGGCGGCCGGCGGTATCATCATCACGGCGAGCCATAACCCCCGTGAGTGGAACGCTTTGAAATTATTAAATGCAGAAGGGGAGTTTATTTCGGGAGAAGATGGAGCAGATGTATTGGCAAAAGCGGAGGCCGGAAAATTCAGTTTTGCGCCGGTGGAGAAGCTGGGAAAATATTCGCAGGATGAAACTTACCTGCAAAAACATATCGACCTGATCCTCGGTTTAGACCTGGTTGATGTTGGTGCGATCAAGAAGAAAAAACTCAAGATCGTAGTGGATGCCGTGAATAGTACCGGGGCCATCTTTGTTCCCGCATTACTGAAGGCATTGGGTGTAAAAGATATTGATATCATCATGCTGAACGGGGAAGTTGACGGCAACTTTGCCCATAACCCCGAACCACTACCCCAGAATCTTTCCCAGTTAGCTGCCGAAGTGAATAAATCCGGCGCGCATCTGGGTATAGCGGTAGATCCTGATGTTGACAGACTGGTACTGGTTTGTGAAGATGGCTCCATGTTTGGAGAAGAGTATACGCTGGTGGCTGTAGCCGATTATGTGTTGAGTAGGCGAAAAGGAAACACCGTCAGTAATATGTCTTCTTCCCGTGCTTTGAAAGATATTACCTTGAAGCACGGTGGCGAATATTTCCCCAGTGCAGTAGGTGAGGTCAATGTGGTTAGGAAGATGAAAGAAGTGAACGCAGTGATTGGTGGTGAAGGAAACGGGGGGATCATATTACCCGATCTCCATTACGGACGAGATGCCCTTGTTGGCATTGCGCTTTTCCTCACACATCTGGTGAATTCCGAGAAAACTGCCAAACAGCTTCGCGGATCGTACCCCGACTATTTCATCATCAAGAATAAGATGGAATTGGAGCAGGGGTTGGATTTAAGTTCTATTTTTTCTAAGATCAGGGCAAAATACAAAAGCCACCCGGTGAATACGGAAGACGGGCTTCGCATAGAGTTTGACAACGACTGGGTACATCTTCGTTCCAGCAATACGGAACCCATCATCAGGATCATTGCCGAAAGCAATTTCGAAACAACGGCCAATAATATTGCGCTCAGGCTGATGCATGATATCAGGGAATCCATATAAATTTTCGAATTGGCGAATTGGCTCATTAGCTAATTCCTGAGTATTCGAAATCGTCGAAGAAACTTGCGCCTTAATAATTAGCCAATTAGCTAATTAGCCAATCAGCTAATTCTAAAGTGCTAATTGTTTATTTTTGCAGATTAATGAAGAGAATCTACTTCGATAATGCGGCTACAACCGCCCTGGATCCGCAGGTGCTAGAGGCGATGATGCCTTATTTTACTGAAAAATTTGGTAATCCTTCGTCGATCTACTCTTACGGGCGTGAATCCAGGCTGGCGATTGAATCTTCACGGAAAACCGTCGCAAAGATGCTGGGCGCCAACCCCGCGGAGATCTTCTTTACCAGTGGCGGCACAGAAAGTAGCAATACAGCCATTTTTTCAGCAGTCAGGGACCTGGGCTGTAAGCGCATCATTACATCACCCATCGAACACCACGCCGTTTTACATACCGTTGAATATTTGAAAAGCCTCGGCGAAGCCGAACTTTGTTATGTCAACATCTTACCAAATGGTCATGTAGACATGGAGCACCTGGAACAATTGTTACAGGAGAGTGAAGTGAAAACACTCGTAACGCTGATGCATGCCAATAACGAGATCGGCAATATGATCGATCTTCCGGCTATCGGTGAGATCTGCAAGAAATACAATGCTATATTTCATTCTGATACCGTTCAAACCGTAGGGCATTTCCCCTTTAACCTTCGGGAAACCTATGTGCATTTTATCACAGGCGGCGGCCACAAGTTTCATGGGCCCAAAGGAGTAGGATTGTTATACATCAATGAACAGATCAAGATCCATCCTTTTATACATGGCGGCGGACAGGAAAGAAATATGAGAGCCGGCACGGAAAACCTGTACGGCATTGTTGGGTTTGCCAAAGCCCTTGAATTGGCCACAGCGAACTTCGAACACGATAGAGCCCATATGCTATCATTAAAGACATATATGATGGAGCAATTGAAGGCCAAAATCCCCGGTGTTATTTTTCACGGTGACCCGGAAGGCAGAAGCCTGTATACGGTATTGAATGCAGGATTTCCAAAAACAGAACGTACCGAAATGCTGTTGTTTAACCTCGACATCAATCATATTTGTGCGTCGGGCGGAAGCGCCTGTAGCAGCGGTGCAGATCAGGGCTCCCATGTGATTCGGGCGATCAATAACGATCCCGATATCGCCGCAGTGAGATTTTCGTTCTGCAAGAATAACACGAAAGAAGAAGTGGACTCCGTGATCGAGAAACTGATCAGCCTGATTTAAATCAGTTAGCATTCGACCAAGCGAATTTCATTCACTTCCTAACTAGTGTACTAAACATCTAACCGGTTAACACAGTAACTCACCAATCTCTTTCTCTAGCCAACATAACTGAGCTTGCGAATTAATTCCTGCGGTAGAGCTGGCTGTTTTCGCCTTTCTATCAGATAGGTCGACAATCCTGCCAGATCCCTGAAAATATAATGGCTTGTTGCGGCGCCTTCCAGGTAGCCCGATCCGGTCGTGTTACCCGTGCCTACCCGCATACCGATCATCCTGCGAACCATCCTGAAATGCGCATGCCGCCAGGCAGCGAGTGCATTGTCGATCTCGATCAGGATGTCCAGCACCCGGAATGATTGCTGAAATACGGGAAAATCCCGGTACAGCATGATGAACAGCGCAGCACGCATGGCATCGGAAGAAAGCTGGCCCCGCAGTAAATGGCTTCTGTCCTGCATCTCCACCGGCAATGGCCGATCAAGGAAAACATAATCAAAGTCAGTGATCTTACCCGCTTCATTTTCGGTTAGGCCAGTCCGATAGATACTCCGGTAATCGTTCCAAAAAGGGTGCGCTGTGTCTGACTGATCGTTTCCTCGTTGATAGGCCGACCAGAATTCAATGTCGAAAAAAGGCATTCTTTCAAGCCATCTGTTGATCAACCTAATCAAAGAAGAACGGCCTTCGGTTTCATTGATCAGTGCCAGGTCGGCTTCTCCAAATCCCCCCTGATTGGCACGCTTATAGTAATCCTGCCGGTGACGATGTTGCATTTCAAGGCCAAGTGTGGCTTCGATCAACCTGAACTGAACACTTTGAAAACCCGAAGCAGGGGTGAGCAGGTTTCGAAACTCCAAAAAATCCAGCGGTGTCATGGTGTCCAGTACGGTGACCTGTTGATTGAGCAGTTCCATGATTTTCTGCACCCGCTGCAGACGGTGTACCACCAGGTTCATATCTTCCGAATTGTCGTTTATCTTTTCTTTTGAAAAAACATGCAATACATAATCCAGCTCAAATAATATTTGCTTGAACCATAACTCAAATGCCTGGTGGATCACTACAAATAACATCTCATCATGGGCATAAGACTGCCCAGGTTCAAAACTTTTTGGATGCTGGGCATCCAGTACTTTATCCAGTTCCAGATAATCATGGTAATACAAGCTCTTTTCCATAACCGAAGAATTTACAGGTGGTCGAATTGACGTATTTTTTTTATGATGGCAAACTATATGTTACGGATGGATCTTTTTCAAGGTGCAAACTGTAACCTGCTGAGGGATTTAGAACAAGGTTAGTGCCACCCAACCGACACATACAATCGAACTTGCCGCATCTACCGCCATCGATATTTCGGGCGGGCTGCCTGACGCATTTAAAGGCACATGGGAACTTGAATATATTACGGGACCAAGGATCGCCGCTACTACCATGATGGCTTGCCCCGGCAATGGTGAGCAGACCTTCTGATGGGCATCTTCAATTGAAGTTTGATATTTTGCTCATTACTGCTTAATTTCTGCTTCATTATGATCACCAGACGCAACTTCCTGCAGTATTCCATGTCTCCCTTCCTGCTTTCACCGGAATGGGACTGGTTTAAGCAAAAAGGATTTAAAATCGGCGCTTGCGATTGGTCGCTGGGTAGAAGCAGTGATCCTGGCGCATTCTCGGTTGCCAAAGAAATTGGGCTTTCAGGGATCATGGTCAACATGGGTTCTGCCGATAATGACCTCCACTTACGAAAAACAGAGCTTCAGGATCTTTATCTCAAGACGTCAAAAGAGACCGGAATTGCAATCTCCAGCCTGGCCATAGGGGAGCTGAATAATACTCCCTATAAATCAGATCCCCGGACCGAACAATGGGTGTCTGATACCATAGATGTAGCTAAGCGGCTAGGCGTAAGCGTTATCCTGCTTGCTTTTTTTTCAAAGAACGATCTCAGGAATGATGATGCCGGTATCAAGGAGGTGATCTCCCGCCTGAGGAAAGTCGCCGGCAAGGCTGAGAAAAATGGGATCATTCTCGGTATAGAATCCTACCTGGACGCTGCGGGTCACATGAATATCATTGATGCTGTTGGTTCTCCCAATGT
>JANMHK010000447.1:0-8242 GCA_031375135.1 Sphingobacteriales bacterium
GGATGAAAAAAAGATCCTGGAGTTCTTGTTTACAGATCTGTTATTGCCGGACGACAATTTTATCTCCCACCTGGAGGAGCTATTTATGCAATGGGACGATGATGCAGAGATGATGAACCTGATGATGCTGAACTTCCTCCAAAAACCCAGTACCTACCATTTTATGGAGCTGGTCAGCAAAGAAAAGCGGGATTTTGCCCGTAAGCTGGTCTCGGCAAGCATGGAGAGAAAAGACTACTGCATGGAACTGATTGTACCCCGGCTGAAGAATTGGGACGCAGAACGGATAGCCGTTCTCGATATGATCCTGATGCGCATGGGCACCTGCGAGTTCCTGTATTTTGAAACCATACCGGCCAAGGTCACCCTGAACGAATATATAGACCTCGCAAAAGATTATAGCACCCCGCAGAGCGGCCATTTCGTGAATGGCATCCTGGACAATATCCATAAGGAGTTATCGGCCTCCGACAAACTCAAGAAAGTGGATTACAAAAAACAGTAGATTTGCCGCAATGAAAATATTCCTGATCATATTGTCAGCCGGGGTTCTTTTTGCCTGCAATAATGCCGACAAGAAAGTAACGGCTGAACAAGGTGTGGCCCAGACCCTTACCCTGACAAACATTCAGTGGCTGGATTCCATGCGCGAGGTCGGGGATGTTCTTGACGGTGAGAAAGTGGAAACCCAGTTTCGTTTTATCAATACAGGCAAAACGCCCCTCGTCATAAGTAACGTTGAAGCATCCTGCGGCTGTACCGTTCCTGAAAAACCAACCGAGCCCATCATGCCGGGACAAGAAGGACGGATCAAAGCGGTATTTGACAGTAAAGGCCGTCCAGGAAGAAATATTAAACAACTCAGGGTCTTTGCCAATACACCGGAGGGCATGCACACGGTCACCTTCTATGTTAATGTAAAGAACAAACAATAAACGTCTAAACTCAATTATGAATATGATACATCTATTACAAGCCTCCCCAAATGCCGGAATGATGCAGTTACTGCTTCTCGGAGGTATGATCCTTGTTTTCTATTTTTTCATGATCAGGCCGCAGGCCCAGAAAGCCAAGAAGGCTAAAACATTTCAGGAAAGCCTGCAGAAAGGCGATAAGATCGTGACCATCGCAGGTATTCATGGATCTGTCAATAAAGTGAACGAGGATGGAACTATCCAATTGGAAGTAAGTCCCGGCACCTACCTGAAAATTGAAAGGTCAGCGATCAGCATGGAGTGGAGTCAGCAACAATCTGCTCCGGTTGCCGCTAAATAAACTGAACTTATCATCATCCCGGCCCCAAAGGCCGGGATCTTTTTTATCCCCATGCCTATACGAGTTGGCTTAACAGGTGGTATTGGATCCGGAAAATCAATGGTTGCAAAAATCTTTGAAACGCTGGGCATACCGGTCTACTACGCTGATGCTGCAGCAAGAAGATTGCAGCAGACAGATCCGGAATTGAAGGCTGCCATCATCGCACATTTTGGAGCACAGTCGTACAAGGACGGCGAATTGAACCGTAAGCACCTTTCAGACATTGTTTTTGCCGACCCGGAAAAACTCGAATTACTGAACTCCCTGGTACATCCCGCCACCATTAAAGATGCTGCCAAATGGCTGGAGGCACAAACTGCCCCCTATGCTATAAAGGAAGCTGCGTTGATCTTTGAATCTGGTTCGCAAAAGGACCTGGATTATGTAATCGGCGTTTTCGCTCCCCAGGCCATCAGGATCAGAAGGGTCATGGAACGGGACCGTATTTCAGAAGAAGAAGTCATTAAACGAATGAACATGCAAATCACCGACCGGATCAAATTTCGTTTGTGTGATTTCGTCATCCAAAACGACGAAGGGCAGCTGCTGATCCCCCAGGTTCTGAAGATCCACGAAGCCCTGTTAAACATGTCTATTCAAAGAAAATGATCCCAACCATCACCGATCATATTCTGGTTCTTCTGCTTGGACTTGTCCTTCCTTTTTTCTCCGGTGTACGCGGAAGCGAAAAGCTGGGCAACATGCATTTCAACGAGCATACCAGAAAGAGTTTTTATTTGTCCAACAGCATGGTACTTTGGATTATCACGCTGATCGTGATGGCCATCTGGTATTGGAACGGCAGAAGTTTCGGGTTGATGGGTTTTCGATTACCCGGCCCAGGTTGGGTAGCCACGGCTTTAACGATCCTGATGGGCCTGCTCTATATTGCCGATGTGGTTTACTCGATGTTATCGCCTGATGAACTGCTTAAAACCCAGGAACAATGGGAATCCAGTGTCCCTTTCCTTCCGGAAAACTACAGGGAGTTACCGGCGTACACGTTTATGTGCCTGACCGCTGGTGTTTGTGAAGAGATCATGTACCGGGGATTCCTGGTGAATTATTTCATTGACCCTATGCAGGGTGGATTTCCGTGGATCGCTGCATTGTTTCCATCCATCCTGTTCAGCATTGCCCATTTCTACCAGGGATATAAAGCGATGTTCAAGATCTTCCTGCTCTCGCTTTTATTCGGGCTCATTTTTATTTTTTCGAAATCACTGCTGTTTGTCGTCATCATCCATTTCCTGATCGATCTCACAGGTGGAATACTTGCGATTACGATGAAGAAAAAACAACTTCGTGCAGAGCGTTTGAATAACCAAAACGATCTGTAAAAGAAAAAGAGGCCGTCTCAATTACTTTTGATACAGCCTCTTTTTACAATAACGATATGGAACTTCCGGTAATTACTTCAATTTAGCAAGTGCAGTACTGATACGCCTCATCGCTTCTTCAATCTTTTCCATGCTATTGGCGAAAGAGATCCGTATGCAATCTGGTTCACCAAATGCGCGTCCCGTTACGGTAGATACATGGGCAAAATTCAGCAGATACATACAGAGATCATCTGCATCATTGATCTGGCTTGTTCCATCGCTTTTTCCGAAATATTTTTTTACCACGGGGAATACATAAAAAGCTCCATCAGGTGAAGCACAATCGATATCAGGAATCTGGGCAAGCAACGAAAGCATTTTTTCCCTGCGCTTTCCAAATTCAACATTCATTTCATGGGTTGGCTTCATATCACCGGTTAGTGCAACGATCGCAGCACGCTGGGTGACAGCATTTGTCCCACTCGTGATCTGTCCCTGCAATTTTTCACAGCCTTTGGCTACATGGGCAGGTGCAGCAATATATCCCAAACGATAGCCCGTCATCGCATAGCCTTTACTCAGGCCGTTGATGATGATCACCCTGTCTTTTACTTCTTCGAATTGTGCAATACTTTCATGCTTGCCTATGAAATTGATATACTCATAGATCTCGTCCGACAGAATATAAACATCAGGATATTTAGCCAGCACTTTTACCAATCCGGCGAGTTCCTCCCTGGTATAAACAGATCCGCTTGGATTACAAGGGGATGAGTACATGAACAGCGTTGTTTTTGGCGTCAGCGCTGCTTCCAGTTCTTCAGGGGTGATCTTATAACCATTTTCAATCTTCGTGCGAACCAATACCGGAACTCCTTCACCAAGCTTCACGATCTCAGAATATGTTACCCAAAATGGTGTGGGAATGACCACCTCATCACCAGGACTAACCACTGCCCAGACCGCATTAGCCAGACTTTGTTTAGCACCCGTTGACACCACAATATTCTCCGCCTTATAATCGAGGTTGTTATCTCTTTTCAGTTTAAAACAAACAGCCTCACGAAGATCAGGATATCCCGCAACCGGAGGATAATGACTCCAGTTATCATCAATTGCTTTTTTCGCAGCCTCTTTGATATGCACCGGAGTATCGAAATCAGGTTCGCCCAGGCTGAGGTCAATAATGTCCACACCCTGGCTGCGAAGTTCGCGGCCAAGCTTAGCCATTTTCAATGTTTCGGGTTCGTTAAAAAGCTCGAGACGGGAAGAAAGGTTCATGTTTATAGTTCTGGTTCAAAAAATTAAAGTGCAAAAGTACTTGAAAACGACATTCAAAATCAGTAATCGAAGTTGAATTCACTAAGATCCGGTTTGTGCGGTTTTTGCCTTTTCAACTCATGTGCATAAATGGTTTCACCGAGGAATTTCATAAAAGGCAGGCCGACGCTGTCATAGTCGTATTTGTCATCATTCAGTATCCCATCCTTGTTGCAATAAATAACGGTGCTCACCATAAATTCTACCTGGTTGGTAAAATCTGCTACGTATGCAATATCCAGCAGGAAGCCGTAGGCATCCCCGACTTTATTAAAGATCCTTACCCCCGGAAGGAGCTTTGCCTTAGGGTCGCCACCGTACAGGACGAATTTGCAGTAGGCGGGATAGTATTCGGGCGTTTGATACTGGGGAATGCCCGATTCGCCAGGAAGCATAGACATGAACTTCCGGACCATACTAAGCGTACTGTCGGGCACGGCAAACCGGCTCTCCCCTTTAACGGCCTCAGGGAACATGATGGACTTTAAGATACCGTGTAGGGAAAGCAGGCTGATTCTGTTTCGGGCAGAAAAATCCATGGACTCGTTGACCAGTTTGCCATTGCTCATATAGCCTGAGCCTAACTTATCATTCCGCTTAAAATATGGCTCCTCATTGAACTGGCCAGGTTGCTCATAAAGCTTTTTACCGGACTGGGTGTAAAAACCAATGGGATTGGTTCGCCTGTTTTCCGCTTCGGGTAAGGAGATCTGCAAGCGGTGAATGATCTCTGCTTCCGGGTAGCCCTTGGCACGAAGCCCCGCGTTCAGCCCTTTCTGGCCTAAAAACTCATACAGTCTATTCTGGGCGTCGTTGTCACTGACGAGGAATATTTTCTTTACATACTGCCGAATGGAGGGTTTGCCGTCAGAAGCGGAGGGATCATTATATACGCCGGTTTGTTTTCCGCCTTCAAAATCAGTGATCATCGTAGCGTCCGGGTCCAACCCTGGGATGGCTAGCTGGTTCAGCCTCTCAAGTGCCAGCATGGCTGTTGGCATTTTTACGGTGGAAGCCGGATAGAAATAGCGGGCAGGGTTCACATTAAAGAAAAGATCCCGGAAATGGGGCTTATTATTGGCGTCCCGGTCAATTTGGGTGTAAATAACCTGGATCATCAGGGAATCTTTTCGATCCAGAAAGGGCCTGAGCCGCTGATCTTCACGGAGCAATCGCTCAAGCTCCTCCATATGGTAGTTTTCCGAGCTTACCTGGCCCTGTGGCGACACCTTGTATTTCATGGGTTTAGCAGTTGAGCAGGACAGTATCATCAGAGCCAAAAAGTACAGGGAAACTGCCTGGATTTTACACATCCCGCAAAATAATTAAAACCCTTGTTTCCCGCCGTTTTTCCCCCTATGAAAGATGATTAAAAACACTATCTTTGCCGCCCTGCCCAAAAAGCAAGGCAGAACTGAAAATAACCGACATATGCAACTGAAAGGTTTGATAAGATTTTTCGCTGTCGCACTGATACTGATCTCCCTGTACCAACTCCACTTTACCCTGGTGGTACGCAACCATGAAAACTCCATGGAAAAAAAGGCGAAATCGTTCATTTCTGCGAACTATGCCAGCTCTACCCCTGAAGAAAAAGATTTCGAGTACAAGAAGAAATTGCGCAGACTGTTTGACAGTACCCGCGAAAAGACGATCACGTATGGTCTTACTGGTGCCATCAGCTACCAAAAAGCCAAAGAGCAGGAACTTAACCTGGGACTTGACTTGCAGGGTGGTATGAGTGTTACCCTCGAAGTGGAACTGGAAGGCCTGATGAAATCGCTTGCGAATAACAGCAAAGACCCCGCTTTAAATAAGGCCGTGCAGACTGCGACTCAGCGGAAGGCAAACAGCGATGCAGATTTTATCACATTATTTGCTGCAGCTTTCAAGGAGCAGAATCCGCAAGCCAGGCTTGCATCTGTATTCGCCGGTCCTGGCAAATCGATCAAAATCGAGGACACTGACGAAGAAGTTCTCACTAAGGTCAGGGCTTCTGCAGACGGAGCGATTGCAAATACCTTCAACGTATTACAGAAACGTATTGACCAGTTTGGTGTGGCCCAGCCTAACATCAACCTGGATAAGAACAAGGGCATCATCACAGTGGAACTACCCGGTGTTAAAGACGATCCTGAAAGGGTTCGTAAATACCTCCAGGCCACTGCTAACCTGCAGTTCTGGGAAGTGTATAATATTGGTGAACTGGACAAACCATTTACCGATGCCGAAAAAGCTTTGCAAGATTACTATAGTGGCGCGAAAGAAACTGCGCCAGTTTTGGATACCACGGCCAAAGCAGCCGTTAAATCGGACGACACAACAAAAGCAGTGACCATTGGTGATCTTGCCAAAACAGACACGACCAAGAAAGCGGCTGTTGACGCTAAGAATGTGAATTCGCTCTTTAAATACCTGCAGCCAGTTCCACCGCAGCAGGGAGAAAACGGCAGGTCTTCATTTGCGCCTTATATCGGTTTCGTAAGATCTGCCGATACCGCTTCACTGAACGATTACCTGAGTTTGGAAGTAGTGAGAAGCCAGTTTCCTTCAAACCTGATTTTTTCTTACGGGGTTCCTGAAAGAAATGAGAAAGGCGTAAAGAACGATTTTCTTCCGTTTTATGCCCTTAAAACTGTCGAAGGCTCTGATAAGGCCAAGCTTGAAGGAGATGGTGTGCAGTTGGCTACACAGGATTATGACGATCGCGCCCGCCCTGCGATCAAAATGACCATGACCAAACAAGGCGAACGCATCTGGGGTCAGCTGACTACAGACAATGTGGGCAAGCCCATCGCTATCGTGCTGGATAACATCGTTTATTCCGCACCTAATGTGATCAATCCAATTACGGGCGGCACCTCTGAGATCAGCGGTAGCTTTACCATCCAGGAAGCACAGGATCTGGCGAATATATTGCAGTCGGGTAAACTCCCCGCCCCTGCCAAGATCGTTCAGGAGCAGGTGGTAGGACCAACACTTGGTGCTGAAGCCGTAAAAGGTGGATCACTGGCGTTCTTCATTTCGTTCATGGTGATCTTCGCCCTGATGCTGACCTATTATAATACAGCGGGCTGGGTTGCGAACATTGCCCTGATCTTAAACTTGTTATTTACTGTAGGTGTACTCAGTGCGCTCGGTGCCACATTAACCGCCCCTGGTATTGCCGGTCTGGTACTGACCATTGGTATGGCGGTGGATACCAACGTAATCATATTTGAAAGGATCAAAGACGAACTGACCAAAGGTAAAAGTTACCAGCTGGCTGTTTCTGAAGGTTACAAGCGATCGTTACCGCCGGTACTTGATGGACACATCACTACCCTGTTGACTGCGTTGATCCTGTTCTATTTCGGCCTTGGACCAGTACTCGGTTTTGCTACCACGCAGATCCTCGGTATTCTCCTTTCTTTATTCTGCGGTATCCTGATCTCCAGGTTGATCACGGATTTCTGGACGAAGAAAAACAGGCATTTTGAATATTTCACCAATGTTAGCCGCAAAGTATTCAAGCATGCGCAATACAAATTTGTAGAGTATCGTAAGATCGCATACGGAATATCCGTTGTAGTACTGTTAGGCGGTATCGGCGCCCTGGTTAATGGTTTTGACCAAGGTGTTGAGTACAAAGGCGGACGCAGTTATACCATTCGTTTTGACAAGGAGATGAAGAATGACGATGTAAGGAATGACTTACAGAAAGTATTCGAAGAGTATCCGGTCATCAAAACAGTAGGTGATAACAAGACCCTGAACATTACCACTTCCTATATGATCGATAACAACAACAAGAGCACAGACTCAGTTGTTGAAATGGCATTGTATACCGGATTGAAGGCACATATGCCTGCCAATACCAGCTTCTTTGATTTCAAGAAGAATTACAAACAAAGTTCACAGTCGGTACTTCCTTCTATATCCGATGATTTGAAAAAAGGCGCTATCAAGGCTACCCTCTTTGCGATCTTTGCGATCTTCATTTATATCCTATTGCGTTTCCGCGACTGGAGGTTTTCTTTGGGAACGATCGTGGCGTTGTTTCACGACGTATTGGTCACCCTCATCGTATTCTCCTTCCTGAAAGGCATTGTGCCATTCCCGCTTGAGATCGACCAGCACTTTATCGCAGCGATCCTGACGGTGATCGGTTTCTCCATGAACGATACGGTGATCGTGTTTGACCGGATCCGGGAGAACACCAGAGTGATGAAAGGAGTTAGCAAAACTGAACTGGTTAACAGATCAATCAACGAAACCCTTAGCCGTACGATCATGACTTCTTT
>JANMHK010000474.1:0-4378 GCA_031375135.1 Sphingobacteriales bacterium
GCGGGCGTCCCTTCCTTCATCAATACTTGCGGCCGCTCACACTTCATCCTGTAATCCGAACCATAAAACCATTTCGGTTTTAACAAATGAGTGTCGGGAATATATTCATTGATCAATTTAAATCCCGGTTCATAGGAACTAAAATGGATACCATCCTCAGACTTCCACAATAGCCCGCCCCCTTTTTTTAAAATACCATCGTTATCAGTAGTCAGCATACTCACCTTATCATTGAATATAAAAGCATATCCGTCTTCAATACGCATGTCATTAGCTGTGACTGGAGAGGGAAACTGAACATATGGTCCGGTAATTTTTTCAGCAATCGCCAGACCCATTTTTGCATTCTCCGATTTAAAATACAAAAAGAATCCACCCTTATAGGTTAATAGTGCGGGGTTGACTACCCCATTGCTTGCCTTGTAGTTCCAATAACCAGGATTTGATGGCGGTGTCAGGATCTTTCCATCTCCGTTGACTTTTGTCCATGGTCCGTAAAGATTTTTTGAAACTGCCATTCCGATATTCTGGTTGGCAGGATGAGGCGGTTGATGATAATCGTCATTGGCGATATACAACAATACATATTGATCATCCACTTTATGAATAGTAGGATTATGCATACCATACTTATCCCATGTTTCGATTCCTGTACCCTTTAGCGCAATTTCAGAAAAATGAAAAGGGCCCTCAGGTCGGTCACCAATGTAGTGAGCAATCTCAGAGTGCGAACGCCAACCTGGATCTACCCCTAATTCTCTGGGCCATCGGGAAGCGAATAAATGAACTTTCCCTTCATCATCAAAAATCGCAGAAGTACACCAAATGTGATACCCTGTTTCCTGTATGGCAACACCCACAAATGACCAATGATCTGCAAACGAAGTACCGCCGGTACATTCAAACCCCATCGAAGGCATTGCCGGAAAAAGGGCGCCTGCTGCCAGGTTCTTTACAAAGGATCGTCTACTATTCATTTTCTACATCATATAATACGTCCGAAACTAATTGAATATGCGTATCAAAAGCAATTTTATTCTTTTGCCGCATATAGTTTCAGTTTCAAATACAACTCGCTAGTAAACTGCAAATTGTTTAATAAGAGGTTGGCCTATTGATTTCGAAACAACTAATTTTATTTTATCTCCGGAAACGGGTATAGGTAGCCGGGTAATAAACTTGTAACCAACAGACGTACCTGAAGCAATGGTCTCCCATTTACGTTTTCTGTATAGCTGTACCGCAAACTCCCGTATCCTTTGACCCTTCCCCACTTCCTCGGAAATTACGATCTGATCAAACTTCTTATCCCGGGGTAAGGCCAGCACGATCTCTTTACCCTCACCTTTCGCTACTGCTACAGGGTTACTGAAATGGTCTTTGATAGCAGCACCAAACGCCTTCAATGTGTCAACATCCTGTTGGGGAATTAACCCATCCGGATCTGGCGTTAATCCCAATATTAATGAAGCATTATGACCTACAGATTCGTAATACATATCCACTAATTTCCCAACCGGGAAAATATGGGACTCATCGCCGGGCTCCCAAAACCATTCATGCCGCCCCTTATAGCCTCTTAACGGCGCATCTGCCATGGCAGGCATATAATACTTTCCATCGGGGTCGCCCTCTTTCAACAACTGAAAATCGTTTTTAAAAATAATCTCCTGATTCGCTGAATGTGAAAAAGGAAAATTGAAGGTCCCCCAACTTGGATAGGGTACAGTACCACTTTCGCTGCCTCCCCAACGGATATCGGCACGTTGGGTGTTATGGTAGAATATGCAATTGCTTTGATATTTTTGAAAGACACTCAAAACATCAGGGCCACCTTTTTCTGGCCCATGAGCGCCGCCGTCGAACCAAACGATGGCCAAATCGCCATACCGCGACATTAACTCTTCTACCATGCCTTCGCAAACCTGATTGTAATGCTTTTGCCTGTTCTCAGCAAACTTTCCGCCGCCGTTGACCATAAAATCGAAAACACCATAAAAAGAATTCCATCGAATGCCAATATAAATGCCAGGCTGAACGCCGTACTTTCGACACGACTCAACAAAATCCTTAACAATATCCCCTTTCCCGTCGCGCCATTTCACAGCTTTGAGGCAATACGGGTTTACATCGCTTTGGTAAAGGGCGAAACCGGTTTCATGGGTGGCGGTAAGTATGGCAATTTTAATTCCGGCATCTTTAGCTGCTTTTATCCATTGGTCGGTGTTTAGCTTTTCAGGATTAAAAATATTAAAATCAGCAATGGGTGTAATCCGGTTTTGCTGCTGATTGTATTTTTGCCCGTCGAATACATGCAGGTCGTAACTAAAAAGAGCTACCAGCTCGGCGTTCTGCCAATTCAATTGGGCCTGTGTCGGAATTGGCACTTCCGTTTGCCCCAAACTTTCTAATGCATATACTAAAAAAACTACTACTATTATTGATTTCAATTGCATTGCTCTTCTTTTACTGTGAAACATTGGCCGACATAATGCTTAATACTGTAGGAGTTACAAAATGTAATTTCATATTAAATATCATACGGATTTAATGCTTACTTCTCAATCAACAAACCTTCCGCGCTATTGATCCCCTTCAAATATTTATCCACCCACGCCATCCAGTATTTGCTCACTTCCCGCTGGCGAATGGGATCGGAGGCATTGTGCGCCGGTAAGGGCCATGCAATAAACCGGGTGGTTACTCCATTGTCCATGAGCGCATGATAAAGTTTATAAGATTGGGTAACGGTCACCCTTGGATCTTCCGTATTGGCAAGGATCAACGTAGGAGCTTTGGTTTTGTGCGCGTAAGTGATGGGCGACTGGTCAATGTATTTTTGCATGTTCCCTTTGTACGGCGATCCCAGGATCCTGCCCCTCGCCACATTACCATCACTTAAATTGTACTGGTCATTCAGATCCGTCACCGCGGCACCCGCAATAACCGCTTTCCAAACATCATAATTTCCTGCGAGCCACGCTGCCATGTATCCGCCGTACGACCAGCCCGAAACGGCCATCTTAGTTGAATCGATCATACCTGTGCTGATCAGCTTTGCAACGCCGGCCATGACGTCCCTTCCGGGACCGGCTCCGGCATCCTGCGAAATCGCAGTTTTATATTTCGAGCCGAGATTATCACTACCCCTGTAATTGGGTTCAAAAACAAAATATCCTTTGTTGGCAAACAGCTGGGAGCGCGGAGCGAAATTCTCAATAGATGCAGCATTAGGTCCCCCGTGAATAATGAGCACAAGCGGATACTTCTTACCAACTGAATAATCCGTAGGATATGTCAGCGAACCGGAATGTTTGAAACCCTCAAGCTCCCATCGCAGGGTTTCTGTCTTCCCTAAAGGCATGGATCTGATGGCCTCATTAAAATTGGTCAGTCGTTTTGGAACCGCATTGGCATTGGCCATGTAGTACAACTCCACTGGTTTATCCGGATCTGTGGCAGTAAAAACGATGGCGCCATCCTTTCCCACATTCATGTCCACCCAGAACGACCAGTTGGGACTAAGGGTGCCGAGATTCAACTTCTTTGCAACCCCATCGATGGGCTGCAACCAGAGTGAGGTTCGATGATCATCATGCCCTCCTACCAGCAACGTTTTCCCGTCGGGCATCCAAATGGCCCGGTAGATATCCCTGTCAAGTGCCATCGTTGCATTCTTTCCGTTACCACCAGTTGAAGGTGCCACCCAGATATCGTTAATATTCCCGGATTGTCCATCACGGGTATACCAATATGTCAGCTTCGATCCGTCTTGCGAGAAGGTTGGATAACCTTCCATCTCGTCCCTTTGCGTTAGCGCTTTCATTGAACCATCCGTCACATTCAACACCTGCGTTGACCGATAAGCGTTATCGCCTGAATACGAAGAAATCACTTTTACAAAGGCGATGCTCTTGCTATCAGCTGACCACGACAATGGCGATGACGGCGGTCCCGGTGGAATGGTTATGGGTAACGACCATGACCCAGAAGTCAGACGCTTTCCCTCGCCTCCGGATGATGGAATTATCCAGATATGTGCCGACTGGCGTGCTGCAGCATAAAACATGTCGTTGTTCTTAATCTCAAATGCGTCATATCCTTTTCGTACCAGTTCCTTATCCGGTGAATTGTCCGATGTTACATAAGCGATCTTTGTCCCGTCGGGGCTCCAGGCATAATGCTGCACGCCATTGGGTGCATTGGTAAGTTGTTTCCCCTCACCCCCCAGCATACTGATTACAAATAATTGGTTACCGGCGGCACCTGTTCTGGCAATAAAGGATATCTCTCCGCCTTTAGGTGACCAACGGGGCTGGGTGACCCCTAATCGATCAAATGTGAGCGGGCGACTGTCACCCGTTGCAACATCCACCAA
>JANMHK010000480.1:0-5840 GCA_031375135.1 Sphingobacteriales bacterium
GAAGAAGGGCATTAATTTCAGGAAAGCTGCGAAAATGGTACCCCTTCTGGCCTCCTTTTCATTTTTGGCTGCCAGGCACCGTTGCACAATATGCTGGTCCGTGCACCAATACCAGACACCTACAATGGGTGAGGCAAACAATATTCCAAGCCAGGGAAAATCAGGGTCACTGAGTGGAGGGAACATATTCAGCTTTTCCTTCGGCACGGCATGCATGAGCGCATCCCAGCCACCTACTTCTTTCAAACCAAACAGGAGCAATACAAATGATCCGGCCAATAAAACGATCGCTTGAATGGCCTCTGTGTACATCACGGCATGAAGTCCGCCGAATATGGTATAAACACCGGTAACAATCACGAGGATGATCGCGCCAGTCCAGAAATCTACCCCAAGGAATTGATTGAACACGAGTGCTCCGGCAAAAATAGTCACAGATGCTTTCGCAATGATATAACTGATCAATTGGATGATCGATAAGAGTCGGCGGGTCTGCGGATTAAACCTTCTTTCCAGGAACTCGGGCATGGTATAGACAGAACTTCGCAGATAAAAAGGAACAAATACCCAACCCAGGATCAGCACGATGTAAGAATGAAGTTCGTAGTGCCCAAGCACGGTTCCGGTTTTTGCTGCCGAGCCCGCAAGTCCTACAATATGTTCTGACCCAACATTTGAAGCAAGAATAGAAGCTCCAATAACGAACCATCCGAGGTTTCTGTTGGCGAGGAAATAGTCTGACGTTGTTTCTTTACTCTTTCGAATGCTCCAGATCGACACGCCGCCTATTACCAGCAGATAAAGTATCACGAATATCCAGTCAATGGGTCCTAAAAATTGCATTAGTGTTGGTTTTGGTGCACTAACTTATTTAAAATAAACCTAATCGCTGGGATTAAATTATAATGCTGCATCTAGCTAAGCTGCTGCTAATATTAATGAAATCATCAGTCTTTCAGTAACCAGCGTACCCTTATACTTTTCCGGCCAAAAACACGTTTCAAGTCTGATTATCAGTTTCCTGATATTCTTATTAACTTTAAACCTCAAAGGTTATAACCATGAAATCATCCAGTTTTATTCTACCTGCACTTGTGCTTTTTATGACGGCCTGCGGATCGCAAGATTCCGTTCAAAGCGGTGATGCGGCAAAGGAAAATGCAACCAGCCTACCGGCTACTGCTGCCATCGAGACCAATGCAGCCCCTGCTAAAACTGCTGAAACTGTTATTGCCGGCGCCGCTGGTTTAAATCCAGAACATGGCAAACCTGGCCACCGGTGTGAAATTCCAGTTGGCGCACCTCTAAATGCCGTTGCCCAACCTAATTTAAGCGCTCCAATCACGGCTCCCGTTACCAATAATGCCGCTCCGGCTGTAAATATTCCATTGAACCTGAAAGGACTTAATTCCATAGGCCAGCCAGGAGGCGCCTTAAATCCAGAGCATGGAAAGCCTGGCCACCGTTGCGACATCGCGGTAGGGGCACCGCTAAATTCGGCCGCCGCATCAGCTGTTGCGCAGCCTACAGCTATTCCTGTCAGTCAGCCTACCGCTTCGGTACAAACGCCCGTAATAAATACTGTAAACACAAACAATACCAGCTCAGCAGCTGCGGGGTTAAATCCTCAACACGGCCAGCCAGGGCATCGCTGTGATATTGCTGTTGGGGCACCGCTCAATTCTAAACCCGGCGCAGCAGCAGCTAAGGCGAGTCCCCAGGTGACTGCCACTCCAGTGGTTGCGGCTAAACCAGGCATGAATCCCCAACACGGACAACCGGGACATCGATGTGATATTGCCGTTGGTGCTCCGCTGAATTCAAAACCAACTACGGCTACGCCACCTCAACCTGCAGAAGTAAAAGCAGTTCCTGACAGCGGAGGAAAATAAATTTTATTATTCTGTGAATGTCTTTGGCGTATGGATAAATTCTTTACGCTTTGGTTTCATTTGAAACAACGCCCGAATCAGTCGGATGATCGTGGAAAAAAGTTTTGAAAGTGCTTTTGCCAGTACATTCAATTTCATGTAGCGCGAAGGAATGGATATTACCAGCCCTGCACACAGTATGGCAAACAAAACAAGCCACGAGGTGAAATCTGGCCTGAGCAGATCCAAATTAAAAAAACGGAAGATCATTGCTGCTGCAAAAATTGGGATGAACACAGCGATCATCAATACCCTCGGTGGCATTAAGTTGATCATCAATCGGTTCCAAAAATTCTTGTCTTTACCCCCTTTAAAATAAGAAGGTGAAAGGATCATGTTGATATGATTCTGTTGCGCTTCCAGCCACCTTAAACGTTGTTTTTCAAATACCTGCTCCGAGGAGACTTTTTCGTCATACACATCTGCATCCGGAATATATTCTATTTCAATACCCTCTTTAATGAGCACGGTGTCAACTTCCCTGTCTTCGCCTGCATTTTCAAGGATCGAAGGAATGCTGAATATTTCTTTCAGCTTATTGAATTCGAAGGCCATACCCGAGCCAATCAGACAGGAAGAAAAACCTAAAGAACGCTGCCCATTCCTGAAAATATTATTATTGATTTCTTCGCTTAGCCCATCGAGTAAGGCCATTTCTGTATTGGCATTCTTTGCAGTTCGATGCAATTGAACGCACCGGTAACCTTTACTAAAAGCGGCATTCAGCTTTTCAAGACAACCATTTGCCATTACATTATCCCCATCCAAAACCAGCGCAATATCAAATTCCTTAGGGTTGATCTTATTGATCAGGGCATTTAATGATTTTGCCTTTGAGCTTTTCCCATTAAACTCCATCACTTCAACCTGAGCGTTGGTTAAGCGTAAAGCTGATACAGTTTCAGACCTGAGTTGGTCTGCAGCAACGAAGACCATAAATGATTGAGCAGGGTAATTATGACCAACCGCTTTTGTTACCGTTTGCAAAATCACTGCATCCTCCTTGTAAGTAGGAATAAGGACAGCAATTCTTTTCTTTTCTGCAAGCACAGTATATGGTGAGTATTTCCGCAGCCGTCCTGCGATAGAAAAAATAAATAAATAGATAATGTTCACTGCAAGAAAACAAAACAGGATGAGGAAAAGCAACTGGAGAACTGCAATCATATAGCAAAGAAAAACAAAAAACGCGTTAAACTATACAGTGATTGTCATCGAGGTTCTGAAATTCAGATCCAATTATCATCCGGGCACTTAACGCAGTGTTGAAAGTATTACTTTTATCTCCACAATATATGAAGCTATCGATATGGACAATAGGAAAACCAAATGAACCCTACGTGAAAGCGGGTGTTGAAGAGTTCACTACGCGTATTGGCCGGTATTTTCCTGTGGAATGGAAGGTCTTTCCCATTCCGAAGCACAGCAACGAGGAACAGCTGAAAAAAGCAGAGGCGATCATGATTTTGGCAGCGCTGGAAAAAGACGATCATCTTGTTTTGCTGGACGAGCAGGGCAAGATGTTCAGCTCGGAGCAACTGGCGGGGTTCATTCAGCAAAAAGCGAATGAAAGTACGCAAAGGCTCGTTTTCCTGATAGGCGGAGCATATGGTGTAGATTTATCTGTAATACAAAAAGCCCGCATAACATGGTCATTATCAGCCCTGACCTTCCCCCATCAGCTGGTCAGGCTTATCCTGGCAGAGCAGTTATACCGGGCATGCACTATATTGCGGAACGAGAAATATCATCACCGATAAAAACACAACATGTCTGTCACCCTCATCATCATTATCCTAACCTGTATCGCTTCATTTCCTGCTTTCCAGAACGAGAATTTAAAAGATAAACTTTTGTTCTGGCCATATGGGATCGCCAAACAAAACGAATATTACCGCTTTCTGTCAGGCGCCTTGGTACACGCGGATACCATGCACCTGTTATTCAATATGGTAACCCTCTATTCATTCGGGATGGCGATAGAGAATTTTCTTTATCCCATTTTCTTCCACGAACAGTCGACCATCCTGTATGTGATCTTATATGTACTGGCCTGCATATTTTCATGCATTCCCGACTTTTTCAAATACAAGAACAACAGCAACTATCGGGCATTAGGTGCTTCGGGAGCTGTTTCCGCTGTGATCTTCTCGGCTATTCTATTAGAGCCAACTATGCCACTTCGTTTCTTTTTCATTCCCATTGACATTCCTGGATGGGTATTTGGATTCATCTTCCTGGGATTGTCGGCCTATCTCTCTAAACGGGGCGGTGGCAATATTGGTCATAATGCGCATTTCTGGGGCGGCGTATTCGGCTTGATCTTTACCTACCTGGCGTCAAGGGCTTTTACGAATGTGAATTTGATCGACAGATTTATTGAGCAGGTTTTATAACGATTTTTTTATCTTTCTTATCACCGCCGAAAAAGATTCAAATGAGAAAGGACCGCTTACTGGGCAAGCGGTCCTTTCTTAAAGAAAATATTTTGGATCAGCTTAGAGCTTCACCAGTTTGAGGCTATTGTCCATAAAGTTAACCGTTAGCTTATAGTTTCCGGTTGTAGCAGGGGCAGAAATGTCTCCGCCTTCAGGCACAATAAACCCTGCCTTATCGCCCTCTCCGTATTTCTTACCCCAGTTGCCGTTCTCCGGAAGCAGGAGGAATTTCTCGCCGGTTTTCAAATTAAGGCTTGCTAATTCCCAAGTAGTTGAATTGAGCCTTGTGAATCTCTGCGATGGAACCGGAACAGGATTATCCCAACTGCCTGGCGTTGCGCCGCCAACAATAAACAGATCTGTTGGCAAGCCATATTGCTGGGTAAACGGAGTAACAGTAAACTTACCGGTCTGGAAATCCAGAAGGATCTTGTAAGTACCATCCGCTACAGGGCCAGGGAAGTTGTCACTCAGGTTAAATCCAAAATCGCCACCCGCTGCCAGTCCGGCAAGGCCTTTATTCCCAACAGAAAACTTATTATCCCAGTTTCCATTAAGAGGCAGGATAAGGTATTCTTTTCCGCCATTCAATTTAAAAATACCACCAAAAGTAGTCTCGTCGATACGGGTGAATTCCTGAGTTGGAACAGGAACAGGATTGCTCCAATCGCCCTGGGTTGCGTTGCCCACGATGAAGAGTTTGCCAGTAGTAGGCAGCGCCACTTTTGGCGGGATCTTATAGGGAGTGCCTTTGATCTTGACCACATTTGAAACTTTCCGCTCATTGTTGTTTGCGTAAGACGAAGTCACACGAACATACAGGTCATAGGGCTTGTTGAATTCGAAACCATAACCCAGCATGATGTTGTTCAGTTCTCTTGCCGTGAAAGTGGTCGATCTTTTGCCCTTCACTTCGCGAACATTGGCTTTACTGAAATTTCTTCCGGCAGAATCGATCTCTACCAAAAATTTATACGACGCTGTATCGGTTGTGTATGCCGGATCTGACCAGGTCAGCGTCAATACGTCCTTCAAACTGTCTGATGCAGGAACCGCAACGGTGGTAGCGGATGCATTTAATACTGGCACAACCCCGTTGGCGTAAATCGGTAAGTCGTCTACTTTATCGCATGCAGCAAAGCCTGTTGCTGCAAGTATAAAAAACAAGAATATATTCTTCAATTTCATAAAATCGATTTTATTGATCTTTATTGTTTAACCACGGTAAATGTTCCGAACTGGAAATCCATCGTGATCTTATAGGTTCCTGCTGCGGGTGGGCCATTGAAGCCAGGATCAGCATCCCGCTTCCTGAAACTTCCGGACTCCCAGGTGCCGCCCTGGATCATATGATACTGAGAACCCCAGACTCCTTGTTCCTGGATCAACTTATAGTTTCCTCCCCCGGGCATCGCTACGGTTAGCGTATATAAGGTGTTAGAAACCTTGGTAAACTTCTGGCTAACATCAA
>JANMHK010000485.1:0-3510 GCA_031375135.1 Sphingobacteriales bacterium
AAAGAAGGCTTCATCCCAACATCCCAGCGCCGGATTTCTGCATAATCCATCTGGTAGAGCACGTATTTCTTCTCCTCACTCGAGGATATGCTTTTCCCTTCCGGGTCTGTAGAGATCTCGCTGTTGAACCTTAGATCGTGCGACAGCACTACTTGTAGGTCTTTGCTGATCACAACATCCATTTCTAAGGTAGTTACGCCCAGGTCAACGGCCCTGAGCATGGCAGGAATGGTATTTTCGGGCATTAGCCCGCGACAGCCCCGGTGCCCCTGTTTATCAAAAGATATACTACCCATTGATTTTGATGCGGGGGCGCAGTTGAAAGCCACAATGACGGATCCTAAAAGCAGGATCAGGGATAAGCGCGTTGTATCGTACATTTGCCAACATTTATCGACAACAAGTTAAGCTTTTGAAAGATGATCGTTAATCAAATCAGGGAATCCGTTAGCCAGGCAATATCACATCTGTATGCTGAACAGGCAGCAGGATCTAGTTTTCAAATTAATCAGACCAAACCGGAATTTGAAGGCGATTATACGGTGGTTCTGTTTTCCCTGGTAAAGACCCTGAAGAAAAGCCCCGACGCGATCGGTGCGGAATTAGGCGATCACCTTGTTGGGCAACAGCCCCAACTTTTCCAATCTTACAATATCATCAAGGGCTTTTTAAATTTTACCATTCAGGAAGCTTATTGGCTAGATATTCTAAAATCAAATTACAACAACCCTCGGTTTGGATTACTCCCTGCCAATGGCCATAAAGTGATGGTGGAATACTCATCCCCCAACACCAACAAACCCCTGCATCTGGGTCACCTCAGGAATAATTTTCTGGGCTGGAGTATAGCAGAAATCTCAAAGGCAGCCGGTAACGAAGTCATAAAAAGTTGCATCGTAAACGACAGGGGTATTCATATCTGCAAAAGCATGATCGCTTGGAAATGGTACGGAAATGGGGAAACGCCAGAATCCACGGAGAAAAAAGGGGATCATTTTGTGGGCGATTTCTATGTGCGGTTCAACGACGAATACAAAAAAGAAATTGAGGATTTAGTCACGCAGGGACTCCCCCTGGAAACAGCTGAAAAGCAGGCGCCCATAATGCTCGCCGCCCAGGACATGCTGGTTCGCTGGGAAGCAGGTGATGCAGATGTTATGGAGATTTGGAAAACGATGAATGGCTGGGTGTACGAAGGCTTTGATACCACCTATAAAAGAATCGGATCTGATTTTGACAGAACTTATTTTGAAAGTGAGACCTATCTTTTGGGAAAGAAAATGGTTGAGATCGGGCTGGAGAAAGAAGTTTTTATTAAGAAGGAAGATGGAAGTGTTTGGATCGACCTCACTGCTGACGGACTCGACGAAAAAATCGTTCAAAGGCGAGATGGCACTGCAGTCTATATTACCCAGGATATCGGTCTTGCGATTGATAAATACGAAGAATATAAATGTGACGAGAGTATCTATGTTGTGGGCGATGAACAGAATTATCATTTTAAAGTACTTAAACTGATCTGCGAAAAACTTGGCCTTCCATCTGCCGCAGGTATCTATCATCTCTCCTATGGCATGGTTGAACTTCCTACCGGAAAAATGAAAAGCCGGGAAGGCACGGTAGTGGATGCAGATGATATGGTGGATGAGATGGTTAAAATATCGGCTGATCATACCCGTGAGCTGGGAAAAGTGAAGGATTTCTCAGAAGATGAATTGAATGAATTGTATGATATCCTGGGCCTCGGCGCACTTAAGTTCTTCCTGCTCCGCGTGGATCCCAAAAAGAAAATGATTTTCAACCCCGAGGAGTCGATCGATTTTCATGGCTTCACCGGTCCTTTTATCCAGTATACACATGCACGGATCAAATCGATCCTGAGAAAAGAGATGCCTGCCGCGGACGGTGAAATCGGGGCAGGGCTGCTGCCATTGGAAAAAGAAATACTGGTATCAATAGAACAGTATAGTATGATGATCGAGCAGGCAGTGACAGAGCACAACCCATCCGTGATCGCGATCTATGTTTATCAACTTGCCAAGACTTTCAACTCTTTTTATACGGAACATTCCGTTACCAACGCCGAATCGGCGGAAAAGAAACAGCTGCGTCTCAGGATCTGTCAGCTGACCGCACAGGTGATCCACTCTGCCATGGGGCTACTGGGGATCAGGGTCCCGGAGAGAATGTAAGCGGAATCTATTTCAATACCAACCCGCCCAGTGCCGGCAGATGAACATGGACGGCATATTTATCCGTCTTCTTATCGAGCAGTTTAACGGTTATGTTCGGATTGAACACATCTCCAGTGCCATAGTATTTCTTGCTGTCGGTATTAAAGATCTCTGTCCAGGCCGATTTTCCATGAACCTCAATAACCCAGTTGTTTCGAACAGTGGGTGTCATGTTCAGGATGATCAGCACATCGTTTTTCGCATCTTTACCTTTTCGCCTGAATACGATAATGGATTCTGCACGACGGCTAAGGTCGATCCACTCAAATCCCTCCTGCTTAAATTGTAACTCGTACAAGGCTGGCTCGTCTTTATAAAGATGGCAGATGTCTTTGACGCATTCCCGCATCATGTTATGCGGATCAAATTCAAGCAACTGCCAGTCCAGTTCAGATTTATAATTCCACTCGGAGGTTTGCGCTAACTCGTTGCCCATGAACAAAAGCTTTGCCCCAGGATGCGTGAACATATAGAGGTACAGCAAACGGAGATTGGCAAATTTCTGCCATTCATCACCCGGCATCTTATATAACATGGGCGACTTGCCATGAACCACTTCGTCATGACTCAGCGGTAGCATGAAATTCTCATCATAGAAATACATCATCGAGAACGTAAACTGGTCCTGCTGATGTTGTCTGTACAAAGGATCCTGCTTAAAGTATCTCAACGTATCGTGCATCCAGCCCATCATCCATTTCATCCCAAAACCAAGGCCGTCCTGCCACGTGGGCTTAGAGATGCCTGGCCAGTCTGTCGCCTCTTCTGCAATGGTTTGGATATCTGGAAAATCACGATAAAGGGTCTCATTCAGATGTTTGATAAACTCGATCGCTTCCAGGTTTCCGTTCCCGCCAAATTCGTTGGGCTCCCATTCCCCTTGTTTACGGGAATAATCAAGCCTTAAAATAGATGAAACGGCGTCTACACGGATGCCATCGATATGAAATTTATCCATCCAGAAGCGTGCATTGCTGATCAGGAAAGATTTTACTTCGCCACGCTTGTAATTGAAAATGTAGCTGTTCCAATCCGGATGATATCCCTTTCGCATATCGGCATACTCATACGTATGTGTACCATCAAACATGAATAGCCCGTGCGCGTCATACGGAAAATGAGAAGGTACCCAATCAAGGATCACACCTATCCCCTCTCTATGGAAATAATCCACCATCGCCATGAATTCTTCAGGGTGACCAAAACGCGACGTGGGTGCAAAATATCCTGTTCCCTGATAACCCCATGAGCCGTCAAAAGGAAATTCCATCACAGG
>JANMHK010000154.1:0-2466 GCA_031375135.1 Sphingobacteriales bacterium
GTTTTTTTGTCACAGTACTGTCATCTGCTGCCAGCGCAAAAATGGAAAAGAAGATAAAAACAAAACTGATTGGAAATTTATTGATCATGGAATATCCCTAATTCTAGTGATTTTCGGACATATGAAACAAGCGTTAGATTATTTGGAACAACTTGAGGCTTTTGATTTTGGTATTCGTGTGATATCAAATTACATGAGCAAATTATGAAATCCAGTAGAATATATAATTCATCTTTACTGTTGCTGCCATGGAATTGAAATATGTATTTAAATGGTGGAGGCTCTCCATTCTGATCATAGTTGTTTCCATCGTGATCACCTCCATATTATTATCCGGGAAAAGAATACTGGATATTCCGAGGTATATCATGCCGGGGATTCAGATTTTCCTGCTGGGCGGTTTAATGATCTGGCTTAGTATTCTGGATAAAGAAGTTGAGACACAGTACTCAAGGCCACTCCGGGAGCTCAGGGAATTTTAGAAGAGTTAACCTGTGCCATCCCTAAAGCGGTTATTCCGGGAGCCTTGCTTTTTGAGAATTGCGATTATTTGTTTAAGCAGCTTTCTCCCATCATTTTTTTCGCTATTTTACGCTATGGCCGGCGGCTGTATTCATTGCTTTAAATTTAGATCTCGCGAATGAACGGCGCAAAGACCGAGAAACTCAGGTGTTTATGCTGATGAAAACTTCACATACGGGGAAGGATGTTTATCTCATTTTTGATGTGGGTAAAACGCACAAGAAAGTGCTCCTTTTTGACGTGGCTTACCGCGTTGTTATGCAGGAGTCTTCAGAATTTCCGGTTGTGGCAGATGATGACGGATTTGAAGCTGATGATATTGAGTACATCGGAAATTGGCTCAGACAAAAAATTATTGACCTGTCTGCCGACCCTTCCTGGAATATCCTCGGCATTAACTTCACCGCTTACGGCGCCGCCTTGGTGCATCTTGATATCGAGAACAGGCCCGTAGCGCCATTGTACAATTACATGAAACCTGTTGAGCCGCATATACAGGAAGAGTTTCTTAGTATTTTTGGCGGTCGCGAGAATTTTTCCAATGATACTTCGTCTACCCCTATGGGTATGTTGAATGCCGGATTCCAGTTGTTCTGGTTGAAGTATTATAAACCCGAAGTGTTCAGGAAGATCCACCACTCTCTTTTTCTGCCCCAGTATTTATCCTTTCTGGTCACGGGTAAACAGTTTACGGATCTAACGAGCCTTGGATGCCATACCGGACTCTGGGATTTTGGAAAGAATGATTATCATTCATGGGTGTATGACCAGTGGATGCAAAATGTATTGGCCCCCATCACCCTCGAGCCCATTGCCGGATATATTGATATCCGTGGAAAGCAGGTACCCGTTGGGGCTGGTTTGCACGATAGTTCGGCTTCCCTGCTTCCATACCTGTATATGAGCGAAGAGGCCTTCATACTGCTGTCTACCGGCACCTGGGCGATCACGCTCAATCCTTTTAACCAATCGCCCCTGAATCGGGAAGAATTGAATAACGACGTACTGGCCTATATGCTTCCCAATGGGCAGCCTGTGAAATCAGCCAGGTTACTGATGGGGGTGGAGCATGATCTGCAGTGCCAGAAGATTGCCAAGAATTTTTACCTGCCCAGTCAGTTCCATGGCCACATGAAGTGGGATGAAAAGATCTACCAGGAGATCAGTGAGATTCCGGACAATTTTATATTATCTGCTAAAGGAATATGGAATTTTGAAGTTTATGGCAACGGTCATTACGCTTACTACGGGCTGATGCGCGGACTGCTCAATATCCTGGTGTCTTCGTTTAAGAAAGTGGATATGCCCATGATCAATACGGTCTTTGTCGATGGCGGTTTTGCGCGCAACCCCGTATTCATGCAGATGCTGAAAAAAAAGCTGCCGGGGAAAAGATTCATCACCACAACAGTACCGGAAGCGACGGCTTTTGGGTCGTTGATCAATATGCTGCGTCCTGATCGAATTGATCTTCCAAGCGATTCCATTTTATTCTGAGCTCGCCTTATCTTTCCATCTGGTCGGGAATGATCCGGTCCAGTGAGTCTACCTTTTTCGTTCGCCAGTTGGGATTGTAAGAAACGAACCAGGAGAGCCACATACTGCGTGAAAGCCTCATCAGTAATGGCTGAAGGGCCAGCATCATCACTGAATTAAAACCCAGCCACCAAAACAGGCGGTTATCGTCGGTTGACAATCCTATGGTGGCCCACCAGAGCAGGAAAGTAGTTACACTGAAACCTACCGTAAGTGCATAGCTTACGTAGCCAGTACCATAATAGAATCCAACTTCAATTTCTGTAGGTTGACCGCATACCGGGCAATTGGGGTACATCTTAACGGTGTTCTTCAGATCGTAAGGCCTTGAGGATGTGAAGATCTTTCCGGTTCTGCATCTTGGGCAACGGTTATCCAGTGTACTAACCAGGTAACTCGGTCTTCCCG
>JANMHK010000156.1:0-1820 GCA_031375135.1 Sphingobacteriales bacterium
GTTTTTTTGTATTTGAAACAACCGATCAATTCCGTTTTTAACGCATCATACCCCGTTCTTCCAAATGTATAATGATCGGAAAATGAGGGGCTCTTGATTCCGTAGTTTATAATGCCGTCAGCTTTCAATGGTATTTCCCGTAACAAAACAATTTGTTGCAGTTCTTCCGGGTACCGTCTTCTAAAATCTTCGCGCGCGAGGCGAACATCCAGATCCATCACGATGCCGATCCCTTTCGAACGGGCATAGTCAGTTCCGAGTTTCAGTTGATCATGAACAGATTTCTCATTTAGTTCACCTGGGAAACGCAGGCTTGTTGTCAGCAACCCAAAAGGTGAATGCGCCGCATGTAAATCGAGGAACCGTTTGTATCCGCCAGGTTTAAACTCTTCAGCCGTCCAGAACCAGCAGCCAATTGATGGCCAGGAGGTTTTAATTGCATTGTTTTCCTGGTTTGGAAGAACAACTTTGGCCGTGTGAACTAGATGGCTATGTTCGCTAACCCGGGGTAGTGTACCGCAGGAGGATATCGATAAACAAATACTTACTGCTCGTAGGAAAATAATTTGAGGTCGGAATATATTAGACATGGCCAGTATTCAACGTTGTGGTATTGCCTTTATTTTTCTACGCACCTAATTGAGTTTTCTAAACAAGCTCTATTTCGCTTCCACGAGTTTCACAGGACCTAATAAACCCGATGGCTCAAGGGGAATCTTTTCGATCCGCTTGCCAGTATAGTCATGGTTCAACATGATATTCGTTCGGGTGTATTGTTTTTTATCCGGGAAGATTTGATCTCCTGCTACGCGGTTGTACCAGGAATTCACCACTTTGATTTCAAGTGTATTTTTGCCGTTCTGTAGTTCATTGGTGACGTCAACCCTGAATGGTGCGGTCCAGACAATACCTTTGTCTTTCCCATTGATCTTCACTGTTGCAATACCTACATCTTTTACGCTGCCCAATTCCAGGAAATATTGTTTATCCTTTTCCGGTGCATGATCCATGTTGAATGTTTTAGTATATACAGCAGGGCCCGAATAGTATTTTATTCCTTCATCGGAATGTGTGGTCCAGTCCATCAGTTCAGGAAACGAAACGGAAACAGGGCCGCCCCATTTTGGATCGAAACTTACCTGCCATTCTCCGGTTATGTCTACCAGCGTTTTGAATTCTGGATAATTCCGAATGGGATCGCCCTGCTTTGTTGCTGATATCTTTTTATCAAATGCTATTAACACTGAACCATATGGCTCCAACGTCAGTGGTATCGTTGTTACCCCGTCTTTTTGTGAAAAAGCTTTGGCTTCCCAGATATCGCCTGTGAGGGGATCCCATAATTCAGGTTGTTTACCCGAAACCCGAACTTGCACGCTCACGAGCTGCTTTTTTTCGGTCTGATTAGCGACAAAATAAAAATCAGTTCCCCCAAGGGTGTAATGGATATAGTCGAAATCTGTTTTGCTATCGTTCTCCAGTATATCCAGGTCTGCCGGAATTTGATTTGACAGTAAAAATTCTCTTGCGGAAATTCCCCAGGCAAGTTTTCCTTTGCCGTAGATTTTTTCTCCTTTGGAAGAGGATGCCATTCCCCAGATCTTATCCGAGAGTTGGGAAAAA
Organism: Sphingobacteriales bacterium; assembly: GCA_031375135.1. Classification (GTDB taxonomy): domain Bacteria; phylum Bacteroidota; class Bacteroidia; order Chitinophagales; family Chitinophagaceae; genus Pollutibacter. The sequence continues at coordinate 1,624 of JANMHK010000156.1, forward strand.
CTCTTTTGTGCAGATGTTCCACCAGCCAAACTTACCGGCACTCCGGGTTTATGTCCAATAACCGTTGCTCCCTGTTGTAATAGGGTTTCCACTTTGTTCAGAACTGCAAACGATAAGACCAAATGGTCGGGCAAAACAAGTACGCGATATTCGATTCCTCCCGGCACAACTATTTTTCCATTGTTCACTTTCAATTG
>JANMHK010000522.1:0-8971 GCA_031375135.1 Sphingobacteriales bacterium
GAAGAAGGAGATGTGGCTGCGGAAGACGAAGGCGAAGATGACCAGGTAGCCGGGCCCGAAGGAGAAGAAGAGTTCTGATGTCTTCCCCTGAGAAAACGGCCATCATTGTGGTTGGTGCTACCGCTTCCGGTAAAACGTCTATCTCACTTAAGGCTGCTACAGCATTACACACCTCCATCATTTCTGCCGATTCGCGCCAATGCTACCGGGAAATGAACATTGGCGTAGCCAAACCAACGGCAGACGAACTCAGTCTGGTACCGCATTATTTTATCAATAGCCACTCAGTACATGAGCATGTCAATGCCGTTGTTTTTGAACAGGAGGCTTTGCAGGCGGCAGATTCTATTTTCTCCAACCATGAGTTCGCGGTGTTGACCGGCGGGACCGGTCTTTATGTTAAAGTGTTTTGCGAAGGAATAGATTCAATCCCTGCCGCGGACCCTTCTGTCAAAGGACAGGTTGATCAGGTATTCAAAGAACGGGGTATCCAGGGCTTACAGCAATGGCTAACCGAAGTTGACCCTGCATACATGCAGCAATCAAAAGAAACGGGAAATAGGGTAAGGCTCATGCGGGCACTGGAGATTAAACTCAGTTCCGGCAGATCCATCCTGGACTACAGGGTGGGAGCGGAGAAGAAGAGGCCGTTTCAGATCAGGAAGTATGGGATCACCTGGCCCCGGGACATTTTATACAAACGGATCAATGATCGGGTAGATGATATGATGTCAAAAGGTTTGCTACAGGAAGCTGAATCGCTTTTTCCACTCCGACATCTAAAGGCGCTTCAGACCGTAGGGTACCAGGAGTTGTTCAGCCACATTGAGGGTCAATATTCTTTACAAAATGCCGTTGAAAAGATCCGGCAGCATACCCGCAACTACGCAAAAAGACAGATGACCTGGTTCAAACAGGATAGCAGCATTGAGTGGTTCAGTTATGACCAGCTGCTTGAAAAATTCTCGGCTATTTGATTAAAACTTGAAGCCCAAAGTGAGCATGATATTGCCTGTACTACCTTTTAAACCTACCGGAGAAAAGGCATTGTCTTCCAACCGGTACGGATAGTAACCATCTTTCAAAATTTGATGCATATAGGTAAGGTCCACAAAAGTGCCTTTGTTTCTATACCCCAATCCACCGCTGATATTCATTCTTGTTCCATCGATCTCGGCATCTTTATAAGGATTGCTGTAATATCCGAATCCACCTCTTACCATAAGCGTATTGAACTTCAGTTCACCACCAACGCGAACATTGATGGCACTTTTATAAATATCGCTGATGGTATTGTTGAGTTCGTCAAAATAAGTTCCGGACTGATCATTGGGATCGCTGAAACGTGGTGAAGTGTATGTGATGTATTCCACATCAGCGGTCAGAAATCCGCGTTGTTTGGTGACGTCCTGCACTTCACGCAGCACATAGGCAATACCGCCCATGAATCTCCAGGGGTTAGAAAAATTATAGACATATTCACCCGGCTGACCGAGTATGTCGGAAGCGCTTTGTTTTAATGTGCCCGGACCTGCATAACCCTCCAGATCGGTCGTGAGGGTAGTGTTATAATTGTCTTTCATTTCGTACCAGCTCGGTGTATGAACGGCCAGACCAACCCTGATAAATTCGACAGGCTTGAAGATCATCCCGAGTTTCAAATTCAAGCCGGTACCCGAAGTCTCCAGGTAATCTTCGACTGAAAAATATCCGAATTTATTGGTCAGACTGGCTGTATTATCGGACTCTTTAAAGGTCTGAGTCCTTTTGTATCTTAAGATATCCCAGTTAAGACTTCCACCGAGATAGAGTTTGTCGTTCAGGTTTCCACTTCCCGCAAAGCTCAGTGTGGTTATACCTCCCGTTGTATTGATCACCTGTTCCTGCCTTACCCCGGTCTGTGGTGTTGAAAGGGAATAGTAGCCGGTCGCATCGCCATTTGAATTCAGGTTTGGCTCTACCAAATAGGTATTGATCGCCAGGCTGGATCCAAAAGGGTAGTCCTTGGCTGCTTTATTTGGATCAGTAACGCGATTATTGATCAGTTCCTCAAGGTATTTTTCAGAATAGGACGACTGATTATTCAGTCCCTTAAAGCTGACGGTATTGTTGAAATTCGCCGTTCTGTTTGCCGTAACTGCATAAGAGAAATTTTTCCAGTTGGACCTTCCGGAACCGGGACTGGCAATCACAAAACCCGACGTACCAAAATTGAAAGCGCTTTTATTGTCCTTGTCAGACGAGCCAAGATAGTTTGACTTTGTATTGTTGAGGTTGAAGCCCGGACTTAACACAAACTCGTTGGTCTTAAACAAGGCAATACCTGCCGGATTCACTTGCGTAGAGCTAATATCACCGCCAAGTGCAGTCAGGGCGCCACCAATGGCCATGCTCCTGGCTGTTCCAACGGGCGCAAATCTGGAATACCTTAATGCATCTGCAGGTTCCTGGGCCAGGCTGTATAATGAAGCGAAAATGAATCCTATTAGTAAAATTCTTTTTATCATGGGTTATAAGATGAAGGTGAAGCAGGCATATAAAAAAGCTGATGTGTTACGAACACATCAGCTTAAGAAATACTTATGATCAGTTTCCGCCACGAGGGAAGGATCTGACAGGGGCGCTTCCACCACTGCTGCTTCCACTGCTACTGCTTCCGCTGCTGCTTCTGGTAGAATTGCTACCGCTGTTTGTAGAATTATCAAATGACCTGGAAGGTGCACTATATGTTCTCGATTCATTGCTATAGGTTCTGGAAGACCTGTTTGAAGGAGATGTATAATAGCTTCCACCGGAACTGCTGTTACTATAGTTTCTTGAACCTGAAAGATTATAAGTGCGGGCTCCGGTCTTCGGATCGGTGTTGTAGCTGCTTGTAGCCGGACGATACGTTCCAAGATTTCCATTCCTTGGCACATAAGCCCTTGAGTTAACAGGCTTTGCTACAATGATCACAGGAGATCCGTAGAAGCCGGGATAGAACGGGCTAAAGAAACCACTGTACATTCCACTTCCATAGCCCATGTATGGAGCGTAACCGAGTCCGAAACTATTGGAAAAACCAGGTCGGAAACTATTAAAATAAGTCTGGTTGTTCCAGCGATAATCATTCCAGTACATGAAGTCATCATCAAAGGCTGACCAACGTGAGCGGTTCATGGATTTCATGCGCAGGTACCTGTCATCCAGGTATTCATCCTGCTGGCTGTAACGGTCTTCACGACGATTATCTGTCTCAACATAAGCGGGCACTTCCCGGCTAGGAGAAAAATATACGTCATCCGGAGTTTGACCGGACTTGTACATGGTTGTACAGCTTCCGAGGGCAGTAACCAAAACGCAGAGGAGTAAAATTCTTTGTTTCATGGCAATCGTGTTTTCCTGATTTGATTATGAAGTTATTACATTTGCCCCATTCCTGCTGTTAAAATTGACCATCAACGGGGCGGGTTTTAGTTAAAAAAAGTTAAATAAATGAGTAAGGAGATCACCACAAGGGAGCAGGATTATTCACAATGGTATAACGATCTGGTGCTTAAGGGCGGACTGGCCGATTACTCGGCAGTACGGGGATGTATGGTGATCAAGCCTTATGGATATGCCCTTTGGGAAAATATGAGGGATCAACTGGACTCTATGTTCAAGGAAACCGGCCATGTAAATGCCTATTTCCCGCTTTTTGTACCTCGCAGTTTCCTGGAAAAAGAAGAGGGTCATGCGGAAGGATTTGCCAAGGAATGTGCCGTGGTAACGCATTATCGTTTAAAAGCCGATCCCAACGATAAAGGAAAACTAATGGTTGACCCCGATTCTAAACTTGAGGAAGAACTGGTGATCCGTCCAACAAGTGAAGCCATTATTTGGAATGCATACCGTGACTGGATCAAGTCATACCGCGATCTGCCCTTGCTGATCAACCAATGGGCAAACGTAGTAAGATGGGAGATGAGAACACGTCTTTTTCTGCGGACCACCGAATTCCTTTGGCAAGAGGGCCATACCGCTCACGCTACTTCTGAAGAAGCAGTTGAAGAGACGGTGAAAATGCTGAATGTTTACGCGGACTTCGTAGAAACCTATATGGCTGTTCCTGTGATCAAGGGTGTGAAGACCCCTAATGAACGTTTTGCGGGTGCGCTGGACACTTATTGCATAGAAGCTCTGATGCAAGACGGTAAAGCATTGCAAGCCGGCACATCACATTTCCTCGGCCAGAATTTTGCAAAAGCGTTCGACGTTAAATACCTGAATAAAGAAAACAAGCAGGAGTTTGTGTGGGCAACCTCATGGGGCGTATCCACCAGATTGATCGGCGCGCTGATCATGGCCCATAGTGATGACCAGGGCTTGATCATCCCTCCAAAACTTGCCCCGGTGCAGGTAGTGATCGTTCCGATCTATAAAGGGGATGACCAGAAAAAAATGATCGATGATAAGGTGCTGTACATCATGTCCGGATTGAAGAAGGCTGGTGTCAGGGTGAAGTACGATGATTCCGAAAACACCAGGCCGGGATGGAAATTCGCCGAACACGAACTCAAGGGCGTTCCTGTCCGTTTGGCCATCGGTGCCCGTGATCTGGAACAGCAAGTGGTGGAAGTGGCCAGAAGGGATACTAAGGAAAAAACAACGGTTAGTCTTGATGGCATATCCGAGTATATCATAGACCTTCTTACAGATATTCAAACAGCGATGTTCGAAAAAGCAAGGGCCTATCGCGATTCCCATATTACGGCAGTAAATAGCTGGGAAGAATTTAAAGACGTGTTGAATACAAAGGGTGGCTTCATCTCTGCCCATTGGGATGGCACCGGCGAAACGGAAGAGAAGATCAAGGATGAGACCAAGGCCACCATCCGTTGCATTCCATTGAACAACGAAGCCGAGGAAGGGAGTTGTGTATTTACCGGGAATCCCAGTAAACAAAGGGTATTGTTCGCGCTGGCGTATTAGGATTTGATCAGATAGTAAACACAGGTAGTCAGAAAGTCCCTTGCATAAGGGATAGCACTGATCAATGAGAATTGTTCCCTTGGTTTTAGGCCGAATTTATATTGATAGATGGGGTTGACCAGGTAGAATTTTTTTAACGGTATCGTATAGCCGCTCTTTAAGGCTATGCGTTCAAAACGTTCAATGGAGATCCCAGTGTCTTTGATCTCAAGCAATTCTTTGATCACTTCATCATATTCCCCCGACATTTTCAGTAGGCCCTTATACAGTGGCTTCGGCAATAAATGAAACCAGGGTAAAACGGTCAATAGCTTGTTTTTACAAACTTGCTGGTGTCCCCCATGCGGCATATACCAGGGGGGGAATCCGAAATAGACATATCCGCCCGGCTTCAGAAATTTCTTCAGGTAAGGGATAAATCCTTCCTGCCCAGGAATATGTTCTATAACATCTTTCAATATGATCAGATCAAAGCATCCGGCGTATCGCTCAAGTGCTTTTTCTTCATAAATATTCTGATTCACGATCTCCGCCTTGCCGGAACTTATAAATGAAGCGAGGAAGTTTTCTGCGAATTCAGATTTCTGTTTATCAAGTTCTATACCCGTACAGCTACATCCCATTTCGAGGAACGGTAAAAGCACGCCACCATCACCGCAGCCAATATCCATGATCCTGGTTTCAGCACTGATTTTCAGTTCTTGCTCGATAAAAGGGATCACATATTGCCGGGCATTTTCTACCTGCTGCTGGAACCTGACCGTTTCGTCTTTATGCTGTATGAGTGTCATGCTGGAAAAGTTTCAAATGTAAAAGTTTAATTTTAGACTTTTTAACCTGAATATCGATTGATGAATTGGCAAGATGAATATGCAACTGGCAAAGTACTCCTGATGGATAAACCCGTCAAGTGGACTTCTTTCGACGTGGTAAAAAAAGTGAGGATCCTTACCAAGATCAGCAAAGTTGGCCATGCAGGAACGCTCGATCCGCTGGCTACCGGGCTTCTGATCGTATGCACCGGGAAATTCACCAAGAAGATCAATGAGTATATGGCTCGTGAGAAGGAATATACCGGCACCATTACCTTAGGCTCAGTTACGCCAACTTTTGATCTGGAGTCGGCTCCGGAGCAGTTTAAAGACTATTTACACATCAGTCCAGATATGATCCGGCAGGCCACAATACCTTTCACGGGGGCTATACAACAAATACCTCCCATACACTCTGCGATTAAGAAAGATGGGATACCAGCGTATAAAATGGCCCGGGCAGGGAAAGAAATAAAAATGGAGCCGCGAAACGTGACCATTCATGAATTTTCAATTACAACAATTGAGCTCCCAATCGTTCATTTCAAAGTGGTCTGTTCAACGGGAACGTATATACGAAGTTTGGCCAATGATCTCGGCGAAGCGTTGGGTTGTGGCGGACATCTTTCATCCCTCTGCCGAACAAGGATAGGGGAGTTTTTACTCACGGACGCCGTATCCGTTCCTCAATTCGAGGCAGAAATGACCAGGTTGAAAACAGAAATTAAAACGGATATCCAATAGCGAATTGAAAAGTGGGCTTATTCCATTTGTTCTCTACAAACCAGCCATATTTCTTTTCAGAATAGAAAGGAGTCTTGTCCTTGTCAGGCCCATATCGGGGATCTTTCAAGGGGAAGCCCCAGTCAAACCGCAACAGGAAATAGGTGAAGTCCATCCGGATACCCGCTCCTGAAGACAGTGCCAGGTCGCTGTAGATTTTTGAAAATTTGAACGCTGCGCCGGGGAGGTTGCCGTTGATGTCACTTCTGAACCAGATATTGCCGACATCAGTAAATAGTGCGCCCCTGAACCAGAATCCGAACAACCTGAACATATCAAACCGGTATTCAATGTTCGCCTCTGTTTGTATGTCGGCATACTTGTCATTAAATGAGCCGGCCGCCAGTGTATCGAAATAAATATTTGAGCCAATTCCCAATTTTCGGATCTGCCAGCCACGCATACTATTCGGACCGCCTGCGAAAAAGCTTTTGAAGAACGGCAGCGTGATCTCACCTTTTCTTGATTCGGTATTGAATGAAAGACCGTAACCTGCAAAGGCCCTGAATACCCAGGTGTTCTTTTTGTTATTGATATAATGCCGGTAGTCAATATCGAACTTGATGAATTTATACAGATCGCCCAGCACTTTACCCGATGCTGTCTGGCTTTTGAACAAGGTGCCTAAAACCAATCCCGATTCCTCACCATAGACCCTGATCATGTTCAAACGCTTAACACTGTTTCCGTTGAACGTTCTACTGTAGCTTACATTGTTGCCAATGATGAGTCCATTATTATAAGCATAAACGATAAGCGGATTGTTTTTGATCGCATCCTTGAACAGACTGTCCTGCCTGATCCTGGTGAGCTCAACATTGAATGGTTTAAACTGCCACGTCACCCGGGGTTTTGGTTTCCACTCATATCCATAGAATGTATTGATGGTCCTGAGTTCATAATACTGGAACCTGTTGATATAGGAGAAGTCTAAGGTGAGTACAGTTTTACCGCTGGTGAATTTCTTTTCAAAACTCGGACTGAATGGAGTCATTAGCCAGGGTATAGTGATCCGGTTGCCCAGTGTGATCTCAGTGGAAAGGATCTTGCTGAAATTGTTGAATTCAATACCTGTTCGCAGCGAGTTTTCCAACTGGATGGCCCGTTTCCCGATATTGCGGTTTCGCAGCCTGAAGTTGGTGGCCAAACCGATCTTACCTGCGCCGACGAGGTTGAGTTGGCTTGAATTCAACATGCTGCTTCCTTCCAGGTCTATCGAGAAGTACTGTCTTTTTGCCGGGCTCAACCGCAAGAAATAATCGATGGTTCTGAGGGTGTCGTTGGCACGGGGAATGATGTTGATGTTCTGCCATGCACCGAGCCTGTTCAGGTTGTTCAGCGTTTGGGAGAAATCATCCTGGCTGAAATAGTCGCCCGGTTTCAAGGCGATGAACTGGGCAATGAAAGAAGGCTGGAATGTGTTATAGAACGACACGATCTTGTAACCTTGGATATAGGTTTCTGTAGTGTCTGTATTGGCAATGTCAACATCGCTGGGTGCATCGGGATATACCGTGAAATTCCCAATCTTGTACTGGTTGAACCTTGATGAATCCTTCACCGGGTATTGACGAATATAGAGATCGACGAGGGGGTTTTCCCTTCTTTTTTCATCGATCTCAGCCAACCGGCGCAGATATTCGAACGGATCAATGTTTGGATCGATCAATGCCGCAAATCCGGAATCCGCTTCCACAAAAAAGTCTTCCCTCGAAATTTTATAATAACCGTGGTTTCTGAAAAGGTTGACCATACGGTTCATTTCTTCATCCACCGCGCCATAGTCAAACGGATTCCCTTTTTTCAATAAACTATTTTTATTGTGCTCCTTCAATAGCGCCAGCAGGTTGGTATCAGTCAGATTGAATGCCACAGAATCGATCCTGTATAATTTGCCGGCGTCCACTTTATAGTCCACACGGACTCTTTGCTGGTCGCCTTTTTGCGTGAGCGAACTGTCGTAATGCACTTCGGCCCTTCTGAATCCCCTGCTAACCATCAGGTTTTTCATGTTGATGGTGGACTGTTGTATATGAACGGTATCAAAAATGAATGGATTGCTGATCACCGGCACCGGGATGATCCAGGGTGCTTTGGGCCATGGCAGTTTGGAATTGGCGATCACGGCGGCACTGTCTTCGATCTGCTTTTCAAGATCAGCTTTGAGATCTGACTTTTTTACCTTTTCTATATCACCCTTTATATTTACCGTATTTTCGAAAACGAAGGGTGTGTTCTTGGGATATTTCTTTACAACAGTGCAGGAACTGATCACACTCAGGCATACCCCTAATGCAAAAACGATAAATAATTTCAAATGTTTAATCTGGATAGGGGGCATATAAAAGATCACCAATGCTGAATAAAACGCAAGTCAAATATATCCAATCTTTATTCCATAAAAAATTCAGAGAGGAGTCCGG
>JANMHK010000002.1:0-2662 GCA_031375135.1 Sphingobacteriales bacterium
AACAAATCCCATTCCCGAGCGGGTGATGTCCAGGGTGCCAGTATAGATCTTGGCAGAAGATTGATTCGGTGCAGATTTTTTGTCTTTTCGTTCTTTATGATCCTTTCGCCCCATATTTTCTTTATTTACCAAACTTGGTAATGAAATTACTGATTAATCCGCGAAACTCATTTTCCGTCCCAAAAAGAAAACTCACGGCGATGGGTAGTACATAAAATGGCTGATCCCTTAATTCTTCCCTGTATTTCACCAGCCGCACAGCATCTTTTTCCGTGGTGATGATCAATTTGTCGGAGCCCTCAAGCGTGTCAAATCTATTTCGGACATCGTTGAGATCATCGATGCTAAAAATATGGTGGTCACGGAAGAACATGGCGTCGTAACCGCTTGTTGCGTCTTCAATATAAGATGTGAGCGGCGTTGGATTGGCAATACCGCAGATCAGCAGAACTTCTGAATTATTAAAAAGTTCGCGCGGTGCGTGATTGATGATATGATATAATCTTCCATACCGGATAGCCGTAAAAAACACATGCTGACCAGGGAGGGGGTTTATTTCCCTGATCACGGCTTCTTTTTCTGTTTCGCTAAGGTCCGGCTTACATTTGGTCACGATGATCACATCTGCCCTGCGGGCACTGGAAATGTTATCCCGGAGATCACCGGTAGGCAAATAAAAATCGCGCGTATACAGGTTATTGTAATCGGTCAGCAGGATGTTGAATCCGGCTGTAATGGCCCGGTGTTGGAAAGCATCATCAAGGATGATCACCTGGGTTTCCGGCCTGTCGTACAATAACTGCGGCACGGCAACAATTCTTTCTTCGCCAACTGCTACTGCGATCTCAGGGTGCCGAAGGTGAAACTGCATGGGTTCGTCTCCTATCTCTATGGCGGTGGTGTCTTTCCCCGCCATCAGATAACCTTTGGTGCGTCTTCGGTAGCCCCTGCTGAGGGTACCGATTTTATATTCGTACTTGAGCATTCCAGCGAGATAGTCGACCATAGGCGATTTGCCTGTACCACCCACACTGAGGTTCCCTACGCCTATCACGGGCAGATTAAATTCGGTGGAACGAAGTATCTGCTGATCATAAAAATGATTCCTGATCTTAAGAATCAATCCATAGATCAAGGCAAAAGGGAAAAGCAGGAGCCTGAAGGATCGTAGAAAAAAATTATTAAAATTCATAAATCCTTTGAGGTGTAATGCAAAAATCCAGGGGAATATCCCATGGTGCCACGTCATCTATATGCTCAACCGGTTCCAGGAAAGAAAATCCCATTTTCAGTGTATCCTCCCTGCAACCCGCGAGAAACCTGTCGTAATAACCTTTCCCATACCCAATGCGGTTTCCCTTCAGGTCCACGCCCAGCAGGGGTACGAAAACAAGATCGAATTTATCCGCTCTGAGTGATTCCCCTTCTGCAGGTTCAAGAATACCGAAATCGTTTTTTATCCATTCTGTATAGTCATCTACGGCAATATGGGCCATATCAGTTTGGCTCATGAGTTTTGGTACAGCCATACGCATTCCCGGATTTCGAAACTCCAGCATTCTCACCATAGGATCAGGGTCCGGTTCATTCCTGCCATCGATTGGCAGATAGCTATGAAGGTATTGCAAAAAAGGAAGGGGTACCTGCTGAAAATGAATGAGGATCATATCCTGATATTTTTCCATTTGCACGGGCTGGATCGCCATCCTTTCTGACAACAGGTATTGACGGAGCTCTTTTTTATTCATAAAAGCCTCCTTAATTCAGGTTCAACTTTTTCTGCCTGTTCCTTTACAAATGCACGATCTATTCCGGACTGCCAGGGAATATTGCCAATTGCCGGGATTCCGCTCCAGTTAACCAGTTCTTGTTCATAATCCATGAACCTGTCGTTGAATAACCAGCCCAGTACCGGAACCTTATATTGACCGAGCAGTTTGGCTGTCAGGAGGGAATGATTGATACTTCCCAGGTAATTACGGCTGACTATCACTACAGCCACGTCCAATTTTTTAATGAGATCGATCATAAATTCATCGTCATTCAAGGGCACCATGATGCCTCCGGCTCCCTCTATCAAAAGAAAATCATTACGGGTGCTGAGATTTGCATGAGCCTTTGCGATCAGGTCGGTGTCGATCTGCAAACCTTCTGCGCGAGCGGAAAGGTGCGGGGAGGCAGGAAGGGCAAGCTTATACAACTCGGGATGAATCACCGTTCGGTCATTGCTAACCAGATTCCTCACTGTTTGAGCATCGGTACCGTCTTCAAAACCGGCTTGAACAGGCTTCCAGTAATCTGCATTTAATGCTTCAGCAAGCACTGCGCTGCAAACCGTTTTACCAATTCCGGTACCCGTTCCCGTTATAAAGATGGATCTCATTGTACACGGTTGATAAAAATGGAAAATATCGTTGAACCATATTTTCTTTCGGTACTATAACCTTTAAAATCTTTATAGTCATTCCTCGGCGTATGCTCAAGAATCAACCAGCCGCCGGGCTTGAGCAGCTCGTATGAAAAAACAAACCGTGGAAGGTCATCGATGTTATTTAGCGCGTAGGGAGGTCCTGCGAAAATAAGATCAAATTTATCACTGGTCTGTTCCATGAAACGAAACACATCGCTCTTCAGGATCCTGGCATTTTTCATACCCAGTGTT
>JANMHK010000008.1:0-2916 GCA_031375135.1 Sphingobacteriales bacterium
CATCGTGGCCGGCACCCCATCTTTCATAGCATCCCAGTTATCCAGTTTACCAACAAAAAGTAATGGTGCATCGCAGTGTTCCAGGATCTGCCTAATGCTGCCTGCAGTAAGGTTCGGATAAAGTGGAACGGATACATGCCCCGCCATCATGATCGCCAAGTCACACATTACCCAGTGCGCACAGTTCTTCGAAACGATTCCAATATGACTGTGAAGGGGCAGGTGCATGGCCTTCAAAGCAGCCGCCATCTTCCTGATCTCCGTACCGGCCTCCTGCCAGGTCCAGGTATTCCATATATCGTCTATCGGCTGACGAAGAAAAATCTTGTCAGGCGACGTTGTTTCCCAGTGGTAAAACATCGCCAGTGGCGAAGGATGCAAGTTGTTTGAGGCAGTCATTGTTTCAATTAGCTAATGCTGTATTCAACTCACAAGTGCAATTTTTGACAAAAATGGCAGAGTAAACTAAAAAAGTCCTCTGCCATTAACTAAGTAGTGCCACTTTTGGATTACTCATGTCTAAAAATTACACTCAGCTCAGTCTGGAACAAAGATACCAGATTGAAGCATTACGGATGGCAGGGACCAGGCAAAATGTGATTGCCAGCATAATTGGCGTTCACCCATCGACGATCAGTCGTGAATACAAAAGAAACATTGCTCATGGAGGGCGTCGAACAGGTGAATACAGTGCGGAAAGGGCTGATGTCAAGACCAGGAGGCGGCACAAGCAAAAAGCCAAACAGGTTGTATTTACAGAGCGGATGAAGCGATGGGCATTAGAGCAGTGTACAAAAGAGCGCTGGAGCCCAGAGCAGATTGCCGGAGTCGGTAAGCGTTCAGGGAAATGCACGGTCAGCCACGAGTGGTTGTACCAGTGGATCTGGCGGTGCAAACACAGTCGCAGAAGAGAGGACGCTGCCTATCATGATATGTGGATGATGCTGCGCCATGCCAGAAGGCGCAGTAAAAGAGGAGGTAGAAAGGGAAGTCGAGACCTTCCGATCCCAGAGCGGGTATGCATTACCAAACGACCAAAAGTCGTTCAGAAAAGAAAGCGTTTAGGCGATATAGAAATGGATCTAATGATGGGAAAACGAGACAAAGGGGGCGCTGTACTGGTGATGATTGATCGTGCTAGTCTACACACCCAACTCATTAAACTTGCTGATAAAACAGCTAAGCCGTTGGTAAAAAAGGCCAAACAGAGGCTTAGTAAACTACCTTTTAAGTTGCGTACGATAACCATGGACAATGACTCAGCATTTATGCATCACCTAGAGCTAAAGGACAAACTATCTGTAAAAACCTACTTCACCAGGCCCTATACAAGTCAGGATAAGGGTACAGTAGAAAACCGAATAGGTGTAGTCAGAAGATTTATCCCTAAAAAAACAGATCTTACAACCATTAGCGCAAGCCAACTGATGATTATCCAAAACAAAATCAATAGAAGGCCCGTTAAGAAATTTGATTATTTAACTCCTAACCAGGTGCTAAAGCAGAAAATTGCACTTATGAGTTGAATCTACAAATGAGCTAATTAGCCAATTAGTCAATTGAGTTTATAAGCGACCACCGAATTCTTAAAGAAAGTCGGCACATAAAGTATGCGCTTTTGGGCATCGTACCCGATGTCCGCAGAATTTATTTTTTTGTCACGCGTGTCAAGCAGTACCTCTTTGTTTCCATTTCCATCAACATACCAAACTGTGCCGGACCAGGCCGATACAATAAAGTCTTTACCGCTCACATGTTCAATGCCGTCTGTGCCGCCTTCCATGCCCTCCGCGATCTTAGTCAGGGTCTTGTCTTTTTCGATTCGGTACAGTCCCCCAGCATCCAGAATATATAATTCGTTATTGTGAGCCAATACTCCGTTCGGTCCTTTCAAACCTTCTACATAAACCGTTGCCTGACCATGCTGAATGCGATGCAGCTTCTTGAGCTTCGAATCAGTTACCCAGATCACACCTTTGCTATCGGCAGAAACATCGTTCAATCCCTCTGCACCTGGAACCGCAATCCGGTTGATCAGCTTACCCTGTTTCAGATCGATAACAGCAAGGGCATCCACGTCCGCTACGTATAAAGTATTCTTTATCCTCGCCATGCCTTTGGGAGCATTTAACCCACTTACCCATTTTGTTTGTATGATCTTGCCATCTAAACTCAGTTTTCCAATTGATCCCTTGCCATCTTTTTCCCAGGGTTGCCCATCAATGTTGGCGACATATAAAACTTTATTGTCTCCATCGTACAAAACAGATTCCGGAACAAGTAAAGTACTGTCTGTTTCCCAGAGCTTTTCCAATTTATGTTGCGCTTGTAATAACGACACGGAGAACAAAGCGATTAGTATACAATATGTCTTTTTCATATGAACTTGTTTGAACACCGAATGTAATAAAATATTCAGGAGAACCTTTCTACATCAAAGGCACCAACCGGCACACTGGTTTTTGCCTTGCCGATCAGTTCTTCAACCAGCTTTCCAGTTCCCGCTGCGAGTGAAAGACCCAACATGGCATGGCCGCCCGCTATGGTTAGATTTTGATATTTGGAATGCCTGCCGATATATGGAAGTCCGTCAGGACTTAAAGGTCTCAACCCACTCCAGATCTTTTCGACCTTAGGAAATGACACATCAAGCCCAGGATAATAGAGCTTCGATGCGTTAAATATTGATTGGGCCCGTTTGATCAAAGTAGGGGAGCTCAGTCCGCTGATCTCCATGGTTCCACCCATTCTGAGGTCCTTGCCCATTGGCGTCATGGCCACACGATGGTCCACAAGGATGGCAGGGTAGCTTAGATTATGCTTCATATTTTCAAAAGTCATGCTATAGCCTTTTCCTGCCTGTAACAGCATATGAATTCCTAACAACTTAGTGATCACCGGTAACCAGGAGCCTCC
>JANMHK010000089.1:0-10965 GCA_031375135.1 Sphingobacteriales bacterium
CTTACCAACGCAGGGATCATTCCGGTTGTAGTAGAAACGGCTGACGAGCTCGAGAAAGCCATCAGCAGCAAAACAGCCATGTTATTTTTCCTGAACTATCAGGCTCCAAACGGTCAAATCAAACACGAGGAGTTTGTTGCTATTTCTAAAAAACATGGCATACCCTGTATGATCGATATCGCTGCAGATATCCCACCCGTGGAGAATCTTTGGAAATACAATGATATGGGCTTTGACCTGGTTTGCGTATCCGGTGGTAAAGCGATGCGCGGGCCTCAGAGTGCTGGCATCCTCATGGGTAAAAAAGACCTGATCGATGCAGCCCGACTGAACGCACCACCGAATGGCGGAAATATCGGCAGAGGCATGAAGGTCAATAAGGAAGAAGTTCTCGGCATGTATGTTGCAGTTGAAAAATATATCAACAAAGATCATGCGGCAGAATGGAAAAGCTGGGAGGATAGAGTTCAGGTGATCGTCAAAGAAGTCAGTAAGATAAAAGGTGTAAAAACGGAAGTGACCGTACCACCCATAGCCAATCACGTGCCCACGCTCAAAATCTCATGGACCGATCAAATTAAGGCAACTCCGCAGGAAGTGCATAAAAAATTACAGGACGGAACACCATCTATAGAGGTCATGACCAGCCCTACTACTGTTAACCTGACTGTATTCATGCTTAAGCCGGGTGAAGACAAACTGGTGGCAAAAAGATTGAAGGAAGTGCTTAGTTCATTTGCTTAAGAAATAAGCTGGCATCAACACTATCTCGCTAATCCTTTTGGTTGATCCTGTTTTTCAACTCCCCATTTTGACGGGCCGGCATCAAGCCAAATCTCCAGTTTTACCCCTTTTGAGATCAGGGTATGTTCCAGGTAATTTTTTGAATAGGGCATCCCGTTCCATTTGACCTGCCGTATATATTTATCAGAACTGTTTTTCTTATACGTCAGGATCTCAAGCTTTTTCCCACCTTCCAGTATCAAGACAGCCCTATCAAATAATGGTGCACTCAATAAATAGTTTCCAGATACCGGATCTACCGGATAAAACCCTAAGGCAGCAAACACATACCAGGCACTCATTTGTCCTGCATCATCATTTCCACTTAAACCACCGGGACCATCACTGTACTCTTCTGCCAGAATATGCCTAACTGCTTTCTGCGTTTTCCAGGGGGAAGCGGTGTAGTTATACAAAAATGGTATTTGGTGCCCAGGCTCGTTGCCATGCCAATATTCTTCCTGGTCAAACAAGGTGTCCAGCGCCAGTTCCAATTTTCGATCCCCACCCATCAACATTGCCAAACCGGGAATATCTTGAGGCACATACATATTGTACTGCCGCGGCGTGCCTTCTGTAATATAAGGCTCCCGCTTATCGGCCTGAAAATTCTTGTACCAGCTGCCATCTGCATATCTACCCCTGACCATACCTACGGAAGTATCAAATACGTTTTTATAATTAGCCGATCTTCTGACCAATTGCTGATAATCTTCTTTTGTGCCAAGATCCTTTGCTACTAACGACAATGCATAGTCGTCGTAGGCATATTCTAGGGTTCTGCTTACCTGCTCTTTTTTATGGAAGGCAATGGGCACACTGTCCTCCAACGGTATATAACCATACTTCAGATAAGAAGGCAGCGCGCGCCTGCCTTTTCCATTTACATAATCTGTTTCACCGGCCACTTCAAATGCATTTTTGCGCATCAGCCGATACGCTTCTTTCAAATCGAATTGGCGAATATTCTTAGCATAGGCCGATGCAATGAAAGCCGTAACATGGTCTCCGATCATGGCGGATGTGTAACTGTTCCAGCATGGGAAAATGGGTAACCATTCTCCCTGTTGGCCCTTCCATACCAACGACTGCACAAAATCGCTGGTCCTGGCGGGATCAAGCAATTCAAACAAGGGTAATTGTGCCCTGTAAATGTCCCACATAGACATATCGTCGTAATAATTGCGCATCCCGGCTTGCATCAACTTTGCATTACCCGCAAATGCAGGATAAATTCCATCCACATCATTGAACAATCTGGGATGTTGCATGGCATGATAGAGGGCCGTATAAAAAATACGCTTGTCTTTTTCAACGCTGGTAGACACCTGAACCTTAGCCAGCGCGCGTTCCCAGCCCTGCCTGGCTTCTGCAACAATCTGCGTAAAACTTTTATTCCCGATCTCTGCGAGCAGGTTCTTTTTAGCCCCGGCCAAACTGGTGAATGAGGTTCCGATTCGCAACGACAATTTTTCGCCGGCCTTTAATACAAACCCCGCATAAACACCAATATCTTTCTGATTCGCGATACTATCCTTCTGAAAAACCCTGCCCTCGCTGAAGCTACCCCTGCTGGCGATCGCCCTGTCGATCTTCATGTAGAACCAACCCGAAAATCCGGCTGGCTGTCCCCAGCCCTGATAGATCCTGTGCACGGGATTGTATCCCCAGATCTCGCTTTTGGCTGCATCCACCCGAACGAAGCCCTGCGATTCATCACTGTTTGGCGTGACCAGTATATACAAACTATCATCGCGAACTACAGAAAACTGCATGATGCCGCATCGAAGGGTTGAACTGATCTCAGATATGATGTTCCCTGCGGTCAATTTATAGAACGCCGGCGTTGTCTGTTCATTGGAATGGGAGAATGGAATGGCATAATCTTTTGCGAGGGTCCTCAGCCTTCCTGATACCGGCATCACTGTAAAACTTCCATAATCCTGCACACAGGAACCATTCAGCCAGTGTGTAGCCCGGAAGCCATTGAGCAGACTATCATTAAAATAATAAGGTGGCAAACATTTTTTCTCAGAAACTTGTGTCTGAGGCGTCCATTGGGTCATTGCAAATGGCTGTCCTACTGAAGGAATGGTATTCGCGTTTTTCTCACTCCCCTGGCCATGCCTGACGGCAGCGGCCGTTGTTGAAGGAGCCGTTCCAGCCAGGGGCTGCACATACTTCAGGAGCTCCTGCCCGGTTGCGTTAACGCCTACAAACAACAGTATCATTAATGGGACGAACGTTTGTACGGATCTGTTCATGAAAAACTTATTTGAAATTGGATGTATTCAGGATCTTGTTTTTTCCGTGACATATCGTGAATATCATAAAAAAGAACATAAAAAAAGCCCGGAGCACGATGACAATCGCAACTGGGGGTCGGTTGTGTAGTTATTGGCCAACAGTTTTCGTATTTTACCAGCAAATAACTCCTGGATGAAAATGATCCTGCTCGTGGCTATGCTGTTGGCCAACACCAGCTTTATCATTGATCCTGCCCATTACCTGGATGAGCTTAAAGCGGAGATGAGTAAGGAATGGCCAAAAAACCGAACCATCAATATTGTTTTCCATGGACATTCTGTCCCCGCCGGATATTTCAAAACACCAGTGGTCAATACACTGGGATCCTACCCTCATTTATTGCTGAGGAAACTAAAGGAAAAATATCCTTTCGCGGCCATTAATGTGATCGTCACTGCTATCGGCGGGGAAAACTCCGACAAAGGAAGTCAACGATTTAAAGACGATGTGCTGACCCTGAAGCCAGATCTGATCTTTATTGATTATGCGCTGAACGACAGGGGCATAGGTCTCGAAAACGCCGCAAAGGCCTGGTCGTCCATGATTGAATCAGCCAATGAAAAGCACATCAAACTTATCCTGTTGACGCCCACGCCGGATCAACGGGAGAATATCCTGGATACCACTCAGGCACTCCATGCCCATACCAAACAGATCCTTGCGCTGGCGAACAAATACCAAACTGGCATTGTTGACAACTATGGAATATTTTACAGGGAAGCATTAAAAGGTGCATCCATACCAGATTTAATGTCCCAATCCAACCATCCCAACGAAAAAGGGCATGAATTGGTTGCAGATGCGATATTTAACAGTTATTTCAGGTAAGCTCTGAACATTTCGGCTTTACTTAGCTTTTGGAAATGTTCCTAAATTTGACGCAATTATGAAAAGTCTACTCTCTGTTTTCTTTCTGGTCTTTTCCCTCTCATTGTTCGCCCAGCCTACAGTTAGGGAACAATTCGAAAAGATCAAAACTTCCGCTGATGCTGAAAAATATATCGCGGCTACCCCCACCCTAAAACCTGCATTACTGCACCTGGTTTATGGAAAGGATACTGCCCTGATCGATAAACGTTTGTTGAAACAAAATAAAGGCGATGTGTTCTCCGTGGGCTACGTGACCTATAAAGTACTTGAAGTGGACGAGGCCATTAACTACAGGGCCAGTTATGTTTTCCTCGACCGGTCAAGTTTATCCAATTCCGAAGTTGACAGCTTAAGCAAACTGATCGTTAAGAAGCATGGCGAAGGCGTCTCTTTTGAAAAGCTATCAGACCAGTACACGATGGATGGAAACACCACCCATGGAGATCTAGGCTGGTTCTTTGGTGAAGACCAGGTGCCAAAAGAATTACAGGATGCGGTCTCCAAACATAAATTGGGCGAGATCTTTTTCGTCGACGTACCCGAGCGCAAATGGTATTACATCGTAAAAAAGACCTACGACGATCAGATCAAAAAAGAGATCACCGTTCTTCGTTCAAACGGTCGTTAAGCGATTTGGATACCTACTTGTGCGAATTCAGGTATTCATTCAATTCCCGCCTGGGCATCGGCAATTCTTTATCGGGCAACCCGCGAAGAAAATCGTAAAATTCTTTGGTCATCTGCGGCGTGTACTCGCTATCAATCTGACCCGTGGTCCAGTCCCCAGCCTTATTTCGTTTGATCCCGTAGTGATGCCGGAGATTGCTGATCTCCGCGTCAATTACGATCTCTGCCACCAGGTAAGCAGGGAAAAACAAGGTTCCATAAGGACTGGCAAACACTACGTCCCCAGGTAATACCGTAGTATGACCCACACGTATAGGCGCATTAATAGATGTGAGCATCATTTCACTGATCCCTGAAGGATGATCGCCCTGAATCCAGCCATTAAATCCCTCTATTTTCTTGATCTCTTGTATATTCCTTACTGCTCCCCAGAATATTACACCTCGTTTTGACTTTGAATAAATTGAATTCGCAAGCCTGTCGCCCATTAGCGTCCCGCCTTCCAATTTCGCATACCCATCCGCTACATACACGTCCCCGTCTCGAAGCATCTCAATGGGCCATACGTTCGACTGAGCCTTTTCCCCATGGCCTTCCGCCAGTCCAACTTTTCGAATGACGTCACCGAAGTCAGGACGTTGAGGCATGTACTGCGCTGTCACCACCCTCCCCGTCATCACGGTATTCTTGTCCGGATTGATCATCATCCAGCTGCCTTCATACTGATTGTTGAATTTGTTGTTTTTCAAGCCACCCCAGGCATGGGTCAATACCACGTGCTTTAAGCGTTCCAGTAAACTGTCAGACACAAAAGGCCGGCCGTCGGGTAGTCTTTCCCCTTTCCACTGTGTGGTCAGCGAGATGATATAGGCCCGGTCCATGGCTACCCTGTCGTATTGTGCACTTAGATCAGAAGTTGCCAACAAAGAGAAACCCAGTACTAAAGAACAGATTAAACCTTTCATATTTAATTATTGAGTGGTTATTACATATCGTTAAATCCATTTTGTATGATGAGCTGAGCCTGACGGATCATCTGTGCGCTGATAGGTATGGGCACCGAAATAATCCCGCTGCGCCTGTATGATATTCGCATTGCTGTGGGCATTGGTCAGGCATTTAAAATACTCGAGGCTCGAACATATCACTGGAAAGCCAAGCGTACTTAGTGTAAGGGTGGAAACTGTTTGCTTTATCCTGGGATGATGCTCTTTTACCATGCCAAGCACATAAGGATGCGCCAGGATATTCGACCCGCCATCAAACCACCCTTCCCGCAAACGCTTCAGCAAGCCAGACCTTATGATGCATCCACCTGACCATACCTTCAAAAGCATAGCACTGTCAATTTTCCAGTTGAAGGAATCGGAGGCCTGTTGGATAAGCCTGAATCCCTGATCGTGATTCATGATCCTGCAAAACATATAGGTATGTAAAAGATCTTCCGGGTCTATGCTAATGGGGTCTCCTATGGCACCGTACAAAGCATCATACGCGACCCGGTCTTGTTTGTAAGATGACAGATACCTGGAAAACAATGCCTCCGCCATGGCAGGCACTGGCACACCCAACTCACAGGCTGCCATCGTGGTCCAGCCGCCGGTTCCTTTACTTCCCGCAACTCCCGATATCTTATCGATCAAGGGCATTCCATCCACATCTTTAAATCTCAGGATATCGATGGTTATGCCAAGCAAATAACTTGCAGCATCCGCCCTGTTCCAGGTCTCTAAAAGATCAGCGATCTCATCAGGCTGCTTGCCCTGATCGTAACGAAGATGACTGTAGACTTCAGCCAGCAACTGCATTTCCGCATACTCGATGCCGTTATGAACCATCTTTACGAAATGCCCGGCCCCGCCTTCGCCGATATAATCACAACAGATCTCGTGCTGGTCATTTCTGGCCGCAATAGCCAACAGCACATCACTGATTGATTCGAAACCCTGCCTGCTGCCTCCCGGCATAATAGAAGGACCTACTAACGCCCCTTCTTCACCACCTGAAACCCCGGCACCTACAAAATAAATTCCCAAAGCACCCAGTCTTTCCTGCCTTGCCTCAGTATCCTTATAAAGCGAGTTGCCACCATCAACAACAACATCATTCGCTTCAAGCAAAGGTTCCAATGCATTCAACACATCATCCACAGCCCGCCCTGCATTAACCATCAGAATGATTTTCCTTGGCGTTTTGAGGGAACCAACAAATTCAATAAGATCGTCGAAAGGCAGTGCAGCTTTCAGTTCTGTAAAAGCTTGAACCTGTTTTTGAGCAACGACCTCTTCCTTACCCGCTAGATGCCGATTGTAGATGGAAATCGAAAATCCATTACGTGCAATATTGCGGGCCAGGCTGGTGCCCATCACGCCAAGACCTATTAGCCCTACTTCAGTTTTACTAATATTTACGGCAGACATAATTTGATTGATAATTTTTTCCAGATCCTGGTCCACCGATATCATTAACCCATCCTGCGGCGGTTCATAAGCGTCGAACTGGGAACGAAGCATGTCCGCACTCATAAAATGATTCGGACGGAGCGACATCCTTTCGTAGATCACATCGTATTCCCCCTGCAAATGCACCCAAAGAAGGCGAGCCTGATCAACACCTTCCCGCAACATGTTCCGATAACGTTCCTTCAATGCAGAACACCCAATCACCACAGTTTCCGAGTTGGACTTTTCCCGAATGAGGGAATTTATATTCT
Source organism: Sphingobacteriales bacterium (assembly GCA_031375135.1). Classification (GTDB taxonomy): domain Bacteria; phylum Bacteroidota; class Bacteroidia; order Chitinophagales; family Chitinophagaceae; genus Pollutibacter. Next base: position 7,301 of record JANMHK010000089.1, read on the forward strand.
TTAACCAGGGTTCCCTGTCCAGGTCATTCAACGGAATACCTGCGGTCATCTTGGTCACGTTCTCCTCCGGATGAAACGAATCCCCGTCATAAAACTGCGCCTTCAATCTCTCCGCGAGCAGCTCTCCCACCGTGGTTTTCCCGGTTCCGGAGACACCTGTTACAAGGATTATTCTATAATTCATGCAAGGGGCTCATCCGGAATTAATAATCTCATCACCATTATTTTATTTAAGTATCCCATTGATCCTTTCAAGCTCACCGGCAGTAAAGGTATAATTGTCAATGCAGCGAATAGAATCAAGTACCTGCTCAGGTTTACTCACACCAATTAATACCGAGGTGATCCTGTCGTCTTTCAATATCCAGGCCAGTGCCATTTGGGCCAGGTTTTGGCCTCGTTCTTCTGCAAGAATATTCAACTGTTTCACTTTTTCGATAGTCGCCGGAGAAACCGCATCTTCGTTGATGGCCCCATTGCCCCGATGACTGGAAGCCCTCGAGTCTGCAGGAATTCCGTTCAGATATTTATTGGACAGCAAGCCCTGGGCCAGTGGAGAAAAAGGAATACAACCTACTCCGGTCTCACCCAACACGTCCAGGAGTCCATCCTCTACCCATCGGTTTAACATTGAATATTTCGGTTGGTGAATCAAACAGGGTGTACCTAATTCCTTTAGCATTTTGATTGCCCTGGCAGCTTCTTCCGGATAATAACTGGAGATGCCCACATAGAGTGCTTTTCCCTGTCTGACGATCAGGTCCAGCACACCCATCGTTTCTTCCAGCGGAGTTTCGGGATCGGGTCGATGATGATAAAAAATATCAACATAGTCTAGTCCCATTCTTTTCAAACTCTGATCCAGGCTTGCAACCAGGTATTTCTTCGAACCCCAATCTCCATATGGTCCCGGCCACATGCCCCAACCAGCCTTCGTTGAAATGATAAGTTCGTCGCGGTAAGCCGTGAAATCAGATGTAAAGATCTTACCAAAATTTTCTTCGGCAGATCCTGCCGGCGGGCCGTAGTTATTAGCAAGATCAAAATGAGTAATGCCATGATCGAACGCTACCCGTAAAATATTACGTGCGTTTTCATAATTATCGATATGACCGAAATTATGCCATAGGCCAAGTGAAATAGCCGGTAATTTCAATCCGCTATTACCACACCTTCTATATTCCATCTTCCCATACCGTTGGGGATTTGCTTCGTACGCCATATCAGTTCTTTCTTTTTTACTAGTTATTACTTCAGCTTCCGCCAAAAAAATACCGGGCTAAAATGGCAATCATTGTCGAAGTGGGTAAAAAGAGGGCGGAAGATTCCGCCCTCAAGATTGCTCTATTTAAACCAAACTTAGCTATATGTCCTGTCGTGCGACTTCTTCGCATCCCACTCTTTAGTAGGTGCAAAATAAGAAGGGTCAGACGGGTGAAGATGTTTCTTGACTTCTTCATCAACCAGCTCGATACCGAGGCCCGGGGCTGTTAATGGAACCGGTGCAAACCCTTTGTTGATCAGCTTTCTGCCATCGGTTGTTTTAACAAGGCCATCCCACCAATCCAGATCAACAGAATGGTGTTCAAGGGCCAGGAAGTTTTGGGTAGCTGCTGCGCAATGCACGTTCGCCATAAACGACACTGGCGTACCAGCCTGGTGCATGGCCATAGCTATTCCCTTCTCTTCTGCATAATCACCAATACGCTTTGTTTCCAATAAACCTCCCGAAGATGCCAGATCGGGATGTATGATATCAACAGCGTGATTGTCGATCAACGGTTTGAAATACTCAAGCAGGTAAATGTCTTCCCCAGTCAGCGTAGGTGTTTCAAGTGCGGTGGTGATCGTCTTGTGTTGCTCTGTATATTGCCAGGGCACCATATCTTCCAGCCAGGCCAGTCGATATTTTTCAAGCGCCTTTCCTAAACGTATACAGTTATTCAAATCAAAGTGCCCGTAGTGATCTGTAGAAAGAGGGATCTCATAACCCACCATTTCTCTCACTTTAGACACTTTTTCTGCAAGTGCATCCAAGCCTTTGTCGGTGATCTGAATACCCGTAAAAGGATGGCGGGTATTTGCATAAGACATATATCCGCCGCCCGAGAACTGGTTACCGCCTGACTTTAGTATTTCAGGATTCACCAACGCACCCTTCACATCCCGAAGGTCATTGATCGATACATCCATTTTAAGCCAGGTATAGCCTTGTGTCTCAGTACGAAACCTGATCCGCTTCAACTGTTCTTCGGGACTATCTGACTCTGGTGTATCTGCATATATCCGGATATTGTCACGGTACCTTCCACCCAGCAGTTGCCAGCAAGGAACATTATACGCTTTTCCACAGAGATCCCATAAAGCCATTTCAACGGCGCATACGCCACCGGCTTGCCGGGCCTGACCGCCAAACTGCTTGATGATCTTGAAGATCTTCTCTACGTTGCAAGGATTCTCACCAAGAATTCTGCTTTTCAGTACCAGCGCATAGCGCGCTTCGGCTGCGTCACGTACTTCCCCTAATCCATAAATGCCCTGGTTGGTATCTATCCTGATGATCGCGGTGCCACCCATCACATTGGTGAGGGTGTACCGAAGGTCAGTGATCTTCAGATCGGAAGGTGCAGAGGCACGGGGCACCTTTGATGTGGTTTGAGCCAGGGTATCTTGCAGAGACAGGCCCATCATGGCCCCCATGGATATTCCACCCAAAGCAAACTTCTTCAGAAAATTTCGCCTATCCTTACCCGTTTGAGGATTGTTTAGTTCACCATATTCTGCTGCAACGGCAGCCATTTCCATTTTCCTGTTCTGTGCAGCGATCTGCTCGATAATACTTTTCATCAATGGATTGTTTTATTTGTTCAAATTATTTCGCCCACCATACTTTAGTGGCAAGATTATCTGCACCCTGGGCAGCAATGGCAGCCTGGATATTTGCGCTGTTGACAGATATTTCTGAATTGGGATACGTTAGCCTGTTGATGAATCCCCCAGGTACTTCAGAGCCTGGAAAAGGATTCGGTGCCAGCACAGGAAATCCTGTTCTTCTAAAGTTTGCAAAAGCTTCAGGACCGTTCAACAGTGACGCTACCCAATACTCATAATTGATCTCCCGCAGTTCTGCTCCTGTGAACAAAGCAGCCCTGGCCGTTGCATAAGCATCCCGGTCAGCTGCAGCTACAGTTGATGCAGCATCCACAGCACCTAATTGGTCCATATGGGCCTTGATACCTGCACTAAAATATTCTGCTGCCGTTGTTGTAGAAGTGATCCAACCCCTGAACCGGGCTTCTGCCAGTAGAAGATTGGTCTGAGCAGCACTCACCAGGAAATTGGGTGCCGTTGTTTTTGCAAGGCGTCTTCTGTCCAACTGGCTGTATTCATAAAAGCTGGCCAGCCCGTCTGCCGTGGCCGATGCTACTACCGTAGCATTATCCTTACCCATCGGCATACCGTTTTGCATGGCCGCTGTTGTATTGCCACTGGCTACTGTTTGCCCAGTTCCTGATGTAGCACCCACATATCTGATCGCAATGGCTTGCAAACGCGGATCAGTTCTGGACTTCAATGCATCCACAAATGGCTTTGTCAGGTAGAAATTCGCAGCTTCCGTAGCATTCAACGTGTTTCCTATCGGATTCAAATAGTTGGCGTCATGT
>JANMHK010000095.1:0-3672 GCA_031375135.1 Sphingobacteriales bacterium
TTTCATAAAATTCATAAAAATCTCTTCGGGCATTACCTCTACCATTACATCTTTTAAAGCATGTTTTCGCTCAACCTCGTAATCATCATTTAGCTCTTTTAATTTAGCATCAATAATAGCTGCAAGGGTTACAGCATTTACATCATCGATCAGTTGAACATAGATCTCGCTATTGCTCCTGAATACGCTGAGGCGGGGCCTTGCAGCTGATTCTCCGGAAATCCTGCGGCGAATTCTGTATTTGATCTTTTGTCTCCTTTGAGCTTTTGTGTCCATATTTTGAGATTGACTAATCAGCTAATCAGCTAATTAGATAATTAGTTAATTTATTTACCAGCCGCTTTACCAGCTTTCCTGCGGATGAATTCACCTTTATACTTGACACCCTTTCCTTTGTACGGTTCAGGCTTGCGCAGTGAACGAATTTTCGCGGCTACCTGACCCAGCAATTGCTTGTCAACACCCTCCAGGAAAATCCTTGGGTTATCCCCTTTTTCCTGTGAAGTGGTCACCTTCAATTCATTGGGAATCTCGAAGATGATATTGTGTGAATAACCCAGTGCGAGGTCAAGGATGTTACCCTGATTCGCAGCTTTGTAACCCACACCCACCAGTTCAAGTTCTTTCTTAAAGCCTTCAGTAACACCTTTCACCATATTCGCAACCAACGCACGGTACAAACCATGCATGGCACGATGACGGATCTGATCGGTAGGACGGGCGAACAACACTTTACCATCTTCAACGGTAACCGTGATATCCCTGTCTACTGTTTCTTTCAGTTCACCTTTGGGTCCTTTTACCGTGATCACGTTATCGCTTCCAACGGTTACTGTAACACCGGCTTTAACCGGCACTGGAGCTTTACCTATACGAGACATATTCTTCTATTTTTTTCTGACCGGTCAGCCAGTATAGGGGCTGGCTTAATGTATCAGAGAATTAAAAATGCTAATGATTGGCGTGCTGGCAGACTAAACATCCGCCTGCGCTGACCTTAATAAATGTAACAAAGAACTTCGCCGCCCACATTCTGGGTTTTGGCATCCTTATCCGTCATCACACCACGTGATGTTGACACGATCGCAACACCCAGACCATTCTTCACGCGACGGAATTCAGCAGGACTTGCATACTGCCTCAGACCCGGGCGACTGATCCTTTCAAGGGTCTTGATCGCCGGTTCTTTAGAAGTAGGATCGTATTTCAAGGCGATCTTGATCACACCCTGCTTTGAATCATCTTCGAATTTATATTTCAGGATATATCCCTGGTTGTATAAAATCTCAGTAATACGCTTTTTAAGGTTAGATGCTGGTATCTCAACGATACGGTGTCCCGCCATCTGGGCATTACGGATTCTTGTCAGGAAATCTGCTATGGGATCTGTAATCATAATATTTTATCAATTGTCGTTATCAAAATTTTCACACCCGAAACATGCCGACTACCAGCTTGCTTTTTTAACCCCGGGGATCTTACCTGCCAGAGCCATGTCACGGAAAGTCACCCTCGACATACCGAAGTAGCGCATGTAACCACGTGGACGACCTGTGAGCTGGCACCTGTTATGCAGGCGAACTTTAGAAGAATTCTTCGGTAACTCGTCGAGTCCCGCCCAATCTCCGGCAGCTTTCAGTGTAGCACGCTTTTCAGCGAACTTTTTCACCATTTTCTGCCTTTTAAGTTCCCTGGCCTTTACTGATGTTTTAGCCATTGCTGATTTTATTTATTTAGTTATACTTTTTCTTTTCTCATATCACGGAAAGGCATACCCAACTCAGTAAGCAATGCGTATGCTTCTTCATTGTTCTTCGCCGTTGTGACGAAGGTGATATCAAGACCCGTGATCTTATTTGTTTTGTCGATGTCGATCTCCGGGAAAATGATCTGCTCAGTGATACCGAGTGTATAGTTTCCCCTGCCGTCAAATGCTTTCTCACTAACCCCTTTGAAGTCACGAACACGGGGCAGCGCCGCGGCGATCAGCCTGTCCAGGAACTCATACATTTTCACGCCCCTGAGTGTAACGCGCGCGCCAATTGGCATGCCTTTACGGAGTTTGAAGTTTGAGATATCCTTTTTAGACATCGTTGGAACTGCTTTCTGACCTGTTATGGTAGTCAGCTCTTCGATAGAAATATCAATCAGTTTCTTGTCTGCCACTGCACCGTTCACACCTCTGTTCAGACAGATCTTGGTGAGCTTTGGCGTTTGCATGGTGCTCTTATAATTGAATTTCTTCTGCAGTGCAGGAATCACGTCATCGTGATACTTCTTCTGCAACCTTGGAGTATGTGCTGCTGTTTTCATTATTTAATAACCTCCCCTGAAATTTTAGATACACGAACTAATTTGCCATTCTCGCGGGTACGCTTAATCTTGGTAGGCTCGCTTTTTTTGGCGTCCCAAAGCATCACATTGCTGATATGCATGGGAGCTTCTTTTTTGATCATGCCACCCTTGGTATTCTGTGCCGAAGGCTTAGTGTGACGGGTAACGATGTTAGCCCCTTCAATAAGTACCTTCGAATTTTCAGGATATACTTCCAATACGATCCTGGGTTTCTTCAGATCCTTATCATCTCCGGTAATTACCACTACGGAATCACCTTTCTTGATATTGAACTTGGCTTTGAATCTGTTGCTCATGTTTGACTATAGTTTTATTCCCCTTTGAGAATGGATAATTAATTAAAGTACCTCAGGTGCCAGTGAAATGATCTTCATATAACCTTTGTCCCTGAGTTCGCGGGCCACTGGGCCGAAAATGCGGGTTCCCCTTGGCTCATCAGACTGGTTCAGCAGAACCACTGCGTTGTCGTCGAAACGAATATAACTTCCATCCTTACGGCGTAATTTATTTTTGGTACGAACGATAACCGCTTTAGTAACAGTACCTTTTTTGATACCACCGGCTGGGATGGCGTCCTTTACGGTTACAACGATCGTATCACCGATCTTGGCATAATCCTGACCACTGTTTCCGAGAACCCGGATACAGAGTACTTCTTTTGCACCGCTGTTGTCAGCTACGTTGAGTCTGCTTTCCTGCTGAATCATTTTATTTTGCTTTGTGTCGTGCTTATAACACGACCATTGAAACAATTATTTTCTCGAACTTCCTTACGGAAATTATTTCGCCTTCTCGATGATCTCCACCAGTCTCCAGCGCTTCGTCTTACTGATCGGGCGAGTTTCCATGATCTTCACTACATCCCCTGGATTTGCCTCACTCTTCTCATCATGAGCGTGGAATTTCGTTGTCTTCTTTACGAACTTACCATAGATAGGGTGTTTTACTTTCCTTTCAACGGCAACCGTAATGGTCTTCGTCATCTTAGTGCTGCTGACCACCCCGGTCTTAGTTTTGCGTATCTTCCTTTCCAAATTTTGCTCAGACATTTTTTGCTCTTTTAGCTTTTTTCCGGCTGATCCCAGCCTGTATATATTTCAGTTGTCTCTTACTTATGCGCTCAGTTCCTTCTTCTTCAATTCAGTTTTCAGGCGCGCGATCTCCCTTCTCAGGTCGCGCAGACTCATTGGATTCTCAAGCGGAGAAATGCCATGCGCAAACTGAAGCTTTTTCATCCGCAGCACATCTTCATCTAACCTGGCTTTCAGATCCTGAACATTCAATCCCGCGAGGCTCTTCAAAAAATCGATCTTCTTA
>JANMHK010000113.1:0-3797 GCA_031375135.1 Sphingobacteriales bacterium
GATAACTTTGATATTTATTTGCCTAATTGGTTGGCAAGAAACAACAAGCTCATTTATACAATTTTTTTCATCATGATAGTTTGTGGCATCCTTTATAGAATTTTAAAAAAATAATTATGGCAACAACCACATTGCGGAATGTTTATCTTTCATTACTTGCCTTTCTCGGGCTAAGTGCCATTGGCGGTGGTGGAACATTAATTATTTCTCCTTCAGGAAAATTATTGGGTGGCTTGCCTCTGTCAATTTTAGAACGGTCTCCTTTTAATGACTTTTTAGTTCCGGGTATTATTCTATTTGTTGTTTTAGGAATTATACCCAGCTTATTAGTACTAGCACTGCTAAAAAAACCAAACTCTGTATTTGCAGATCGATTCAATTTTTTTAAGGATATGCATTGGGCTTGGACTTTCAGTATTTATGTAGCTTTTGCTCTTATCGTTTGGATACAAGTTGAAACAATATATATACAAGGCGTTGGCTGGCTACAAACTTTCTATATGCTTTATGCTATTCCACTCATTTTAGTTGCTTTGTTGCCACAGGTTAGAAATCTGTATAAGAAATGAGAATGTGCATGATTTTTGGCGAAACAAGCAACAGTCTGAAATAGACTATGTAGAAGAGATAGATGGAAAAATTTATGCGTACGAATTCAAATGGAATCCCCTGGCCAAAGTAAAATTTCCTGCGGGTTTTCTGGAAAACTATAGACCGGTTGAAACAAAGGTGATTCATCCGGAAAACTTTTGGCAATGGCTGAATGAGTATCCGTATTAATGTAGAAAACGCTTTTCGGCTAATTGATTGATCTTTTGCCATAACAGCAGATCTTTCTACCTTAAAGCCATGAAGCTGGCTATCCTCAGGCACCTTTTCATCCTGATCATTTCATTGTACGCTTGCCCCGGCTTACACGCACAAGACCCCTTTAGGGAGTTTAAAATGACGCATTGGGATTCCAAGAAAGGAATGCCCAACGATTTGGTGCTGAGCATCTTCCAAACCAGCGACGGTTTTATATGGCTGTCAGGCTATTTCGGACTGGCCCGCTTCGATGGCGCGGAGTTCGCGCATATTAGCTCAAAGTCAGAGCCCCTTTTCACCTCCGAAGGTTTTGTCAGCGTACTGGCGGAGTCTTCCGACACCGCTCTCTGGATCGCCACGCCCGGTAGCGGTTTGTTGCGCTACAAACAGGGGAAGTTCCATGCCTTCCTTACGGATAAGGCCAACCTGTTTGTGCTGGGTGTTGTAAATGAAGACGACTTGCTCATAGCTGTTGGAAACAGCAGCCAGGAGTTCATTGTATTCAATGCACGCACAAAGAAATCGTCGATCATCCCACCTGAAGAGCGGGGTACATGGTTTGCTAAAAGACTGCTCACCCCTACCCGGCCTTCTGCTTCTAACAATATCGCTTCCGGCCGCATTGGTTTGCCAAAAGTACTCAACCGCAAGGGCGTGCTGGATACCTTGAATGCCGATAATGGGACCCTGGACGGCCTGGCATATAGCTCTATCTTCACTGACTCAAAGGGTCGTATTTGGATGGGATCGGACCAGGGATTGTTCACCCTTGAACGGGAAAAGCTGAAGCCCTTTCCCGGCATGGAAGGCCAGTCACTGGCGCCTATCAGTCCTACGAGGGGATTGATCGTGGAAGATGACCAGAAAGGCATCTGGGTAGGAACAAAAGACGGTGTGGCTTATCTCCCCGATGGTGCTAAGGCCTTCTCGTTCTACCCAAACCAGGGCGCGGGCGGCATCAGGAATGTAAGCTGCATGATGACGGATGCGGAAGGGAATATCTGGGCCGGAACGGATAAGGGTGTCTTTAAATTTTCCAGGTCAAAAGTGATCAACTTTTCAGAGAAGGACGGGATCACCAACAGTAGGATGGCAGGCGTGCTGGAAATGGGCCCCGATGATTACATGATCGCGACCAGGGACAATAAAATGTATACGATCCGCAACAATAAAGTGCTGCCCTACAAATTCAGAAATCCCAATCTGCTTGCAGATAATTTTGAGATCCTTCATCTCTATAAAGACGCCGCGCAAAATATCTGGATCGGGGGCAACAGGGTCATTGTGAAAATCAATGGGAGGGAAGAAAAAAGGTACAAAGTGGAAACCCAGGCACGGATGGTGACTACAGGGATCGATGGGCGGATCTATTTTGCTATCATCAATCGCGGCATCGCCTATATCAATGAACACGATACCCTGAGCTATCTCAATCTCGGCGTAGACCTGAGTTCGTATTTTCTCAGTAGCCTGCGGCAGCGTAAAGACGGGAGTTGGATCTTGACCAGTTATAACGAAGGCATTGTCATCGCCACGCCAGGAAAGAAACCGATATACTATAAGCAGGTCGACACCGTCAGTGGCGTTCCGGTTTTCAATTCTCACGAAGACAAAGACGGTACCCTGTGGTTCCCAACAGCCAACGGGATCGCCAGGTTGGCTAATGGAAAGCTGCAACTCGTTGGCACCAAAGAGGGAATGCCCGATGGATCTGCTTTTGAAATATTAGAAGATGGTACCAGCAATTTCTGGATCCCCGGAAACTATGGCGTGCTCAAGGTGAAGAAATCGGATCTGATCAAAAGATTTGCAGACAGTACCTATACCATTCCATGGACCATGCTGGACGAGGCCGATGGCCTGAACAACCGCCAAACCGTAGGCGCCCGGCACTCCATCCTGAGTTCAGATGCTAAGATCCTTGTCAGTGGCGTAGGCGGCCTGATCATGATCGATCCGTCAAAGATCAAGGCCAATACACGAAAGCCACTGCTGGCGATTAATCAGGTATTGGTCGATGATCGACGCATGGACATGACCCGGTCCGTGGTTGTTGAGCCGGGTGATCATCGGTATATATTCAGTTACAGCGCGCTGAGTTTTGTAGCTCCTGAAAAAGTCATGATCAAATTCAGGATGAAGGGGTACGACCGTGACTGGATCGTTTCCAAAGGAGAGCGAAGAGCCGTGTACACTAATCTCCCGCCTGGCGATCATGTTTTCGAAATCATTGCGGCAAACAGCGATGGCGTATGGACTGATGAGCCGAAACAGTTTTTCTTTTCCGTAAAGCCAATCTTCTATCAAACGATCTGGTTCAGGGCTTTGGCATTACTGGCACTCCTTGGCCTGATCTGGGGTATTGTAAGATGGCGTACCGCATCAGCCCGTAACCGTACCAACCAATTGGAGAAAGAAGTTGGTAAACGCACAGAGGAACTCCATAAACAAAAGATGGAACTGGAACAAACCCTGGGTTCCCTCAAATCGACCCAGGCACAACTGATACAGGCAGAAAAAATGGCCTCACTTGGTGAACTCACAGCCGGCATTGCGCATGAGATTCAGAATCCCTTGAACTTCGTCAATAATTTTTCTGAAGTGAACAGCGAGTTGATCGTTGAACTGGAAGAGGCAGCCAACACTGGCAACCTCGATGAAGTGAAAGCGATAGCACAGGACTTGAAAGCCAACGAGGATAAAATAAAGCATCACGGCAAACGGGCCGATGCCATTGTAAAAGGCATGCTCCAACATAGCCAGAAAGGAAGTGGCGTGAAAGAACCAACCGATATCAATTTGTTAGCCGATGAGTATTTGCGCTTGGCCTATCATGGATTGAAAGCGAAAGACAAATCCTTCAACGCCATCATCAAAACTGATTTTGATGAAAGCATTGGCAACATTAATATCATTCCGCAAGATATCGGTCGTGTCTTACTCAACTTGATTAACAATGCATTTTATGCGGTGAATGAGAAGAAGAAAGA
>JANMHK010000165.1:0-10020 GCA_031375135.1 Sphingobacteriales bacterium
AGGTCCTTAGGAAAATTGACTGATTAGCTGATTGACTAATTAGCTAATTATATAGTCGGCGGCAGCAACACTTGTTTAACCATTTTGCATGTATGCACTTGTGAGTTGAATACAGCTTTGGCTGGTTAGCTAATTGGCTGATCAGCTGACCTCAGTGGCAGTGCATACCTGCAAAATGGTTAAACAATTGTTGCTGCCGCCGACCATATAATTAGCAAATTAGGTAATCAGCTAATTAGCCAATTTTCCTAAGGACCTTTTCCATTTCATTTCTGATCTCGTTATTGCAGAGATTACCGATACTTCCTTCATGGGTATGATGAAGTTTTTTTGAAGGATCAAAGCCGAACTCGCCTTGCTCGATCTGGTTGCCGACTTCCTTGTACGCGTCCCTGAAAGAAACTCCTTTATTCACTAATTCATTTACAGCTTCTACGCTGAAAAGATATTTGTACTTCTCATCTTTCAAAATCCCTTCTTTTACCTGGAGCCCTTCAATCATCACCCGCATAAGTTGGAGACATAGCGTCAGTTCCTGTATGGCCGGGAACAAGATTTCCTTGGTAAGTTGCATCTCCCTGTGATAACCCGAAGGAAGATTGGTCGTGAGCATGGTTAACTCATTTGGGATCGATTGGATCCGGTTGCATTTACCCCTGATGAGTTCAAATACATCAGGATTTTTCTTATGCGGCATGATGCTGCTTCCCGTTGTCAGGTTGTCGGGAAAACTGATGAATCCAAATTGTTGATTCATGTAGAGGCAGCAGTCCATAGACAGTTTATTCAAGGTAGCCGCGACAGATGACAAAGCCATAGAAACCAGCTTCTCCGTTTTACCCCTGCTCATTTGGGCATATGCCGAATTCCAGTTCAGGGTCTCAAAATGTAGCAACGCGGTTGTTCTTTCGCGCTTCAACGGGAATGAAGAGCCATAGCCGGCGCCACTTCCTAACGGGTTTTTATTACTTACCGCATAGGCTGCCGCAATCATTTCCATATCATCCACCAGGCTTTCTGCATAAGAGCCCAGCCACAATCCAAATGAGGATGGCATGGCCAATTGTAAATGCGTGTAACCCGGCAGTAATTGTTCCTTATATTTCTCACTGTTCAGCAATAGCAGATCGAACAGCTGTTTTACTTCAGCCTTCATTTCCACGAGAGAAGCCCTTAGGAATAGCTTAATGTCTACCGCTACCTGGTCGTTTCTGCTACGACCGCTGTGAATTTTTTTTCCTGCTTCCCCAATTTTTTTGGTCAGGAGGAATTCTACCTGGCTATGGACATCTTCCACTCCGTCTTCAATGCTGAAACTACCTTTAGCGATGTCCGCTGCAATCTCCTCTAAGCCCTTCACTGCCTGATCTGCTTCTGCCGGGGTCATTAGTCCTGTTTCACCCAACATAGTGACATGGGCAATAGATCCTTCTACATCGTACTTCGCCAACATCAGGTCAAACTCCCGGTCACGGCCAACCGTAAAGCTTTCAATCAGGTTGGAGATATTTGTGCTGTCTTTTTGCCAGAGTTTCATGATTGATTTATTGATTTGGGTTGACCAGACTTCCCGTGATCGCAATATAAAGTTCGATACCCTGCCGGATCTCATCTATGAAAATAAATTCGTCAGCTGTATGGCTTCGGGCAGAGTCTCCCGGACCTAGTTTGAGGGCGGGGCAGGGGATCAGGGCCTTGTCAGATGTGGTAGGAGAGCCATATACAGTGCGGCCAGCTTTTTTCCCTGCCACAACCAGTGGATGATCTTCAGGGATCAGGCTCGACTTCATCCTGAAACTCCTCGGGGAAAGTTCTGATTCAACGTGTTCTTTTATCGTTGCCAGTACTTCCTCAAAACTGTAACATTCGTTTACCCTGATATCGGCTACATACCTGCACGAATCCGGCACTACATTATGGGCTTTGTTATCTGTTTCAATCACGGTAACGGTCATTTTCACCGGCCCCAAAAGTTCAGAGACTTTTGGAAAATGATAGCTGCTGAACCAGCTGATGTCTTTCATTGCTTTGGCAATGGCATTATCGCCTTCATTTCGGGCCGCATGTCCCGAACGGCCCTTAGCCTTGCCGTCAAGCACCATGAGCCCACGTTCTGCTATGGCCATATTGAGCAGGGTAGGTTCTCCTACAATGGCACAGTCAGGGGTTGGAAGGAATTTCAAGGTGTGTTCGATACCGTTAGGACCAGAGATCTCTTCCTCCGCAGTCGCGGCAAGTACAATATTGTAGGCAAGATTTTCCTGGGCATAGAAATGCGTGAAACAGGCGATGAGCGATACCAATGCTCCGCCTGCATCGTTACTTCCTAAACCGAACAGTTTACCATCTTTCTCAATGGGCTCGAAGGGGTCTAGGGTATAGGATTTATTCGGCCTAACAGTGTCGTGATGTGAATTTAAAAGGAGGGTAGGTTTGGCCGGATCGAAATGCTTATTAAGCGCATAGATATTATTGCCAACCCAACTGTGTTCAATACTTCTCAGGGCAAGAAAGCGCGAAATCGCTCCTGCAGTACCATGTTCTTCCCTGGAAAATGAGGGAATGGAAATGAGCTCTTTCAGTAAGCCTACTGCGTTTTCAAATAGTTGGTGTTGTTCATTCATGTGTTAGAATTGTTCCGGATCTGCCTTCGGTCAAGGCCTCTAGTTCTTCTGCTTTTCCAATGGTCACTTTTTCAACGCCCGCAGCAATGGCCACAAAGGCATTGTCCAGTTTTGGGATCATCCCGGCAAATATTTTTTCTTCGCCCAGGTATTTTTGGTAGAGGGCCCTGGTCAATAAGGGGATCACACTGTCATCATCATCCACGTCGATAAGCACTCCTTTTTTCTCAAATGAGTATACCAAGTTGACGTTGTATTGGGTCGCCATGGCCGTAGCGATCTCCTGGGCAATGGTATCTGCATTGGTATTGAGTAACAATCCCTCGCCGTTATGCGTAACAGGTGCCACTACGATACTCATGTTCTGTTCTAGTAAAGAAGACAAAAAAGGCTCGTTGACTTTCTCTACATCTCCAACAAAGCCATAATCAATCTTAGCATGGGATCTTTTGACGGAACGTATGAGGTTGCCATCGGCTCCACTTAGTCCTATTGCATTGCTACCATGTTTCTGTAAGGCCGCCACGATGGTTTTATTAATGAGTCCTGCATAGACCATAGTAATGATCTTAAGGGTTTCGCCATCGGTGATTCTTCTGCCTTCTATCATTTGCTGTGGAACCTGAAGGTCCTGGGCAAGTTTTGTAGCCAGTTTGCCCCCGCCGTGCACCAATATTTTTTTTCCTTTAAGTTTTGCAAAAGAAGCGATAAACGAGGCGAGTCGTGCTTCATCGTCTATGATGTTACCGCCTATCTTGATCACATACAGGTTTTCTTTCTGCATATCAATTGGATTCAAGAATAGTACTTAACACCGCCTGGGCAGCCCAAACCCTGTTAGAAGCCTCCACGGTAACCAGGGAGGCCGGACTATCCAATACTTCATCACTTAATTCCACATTACGGCGAACGGGAAGGCAGTGCATTATTTTTGCCTGGTTGGTGAGTGAAAGCTTTTCATTGGTCAACATCCATCTGGGATCGTTGCAATAGATCTTTCCATAATCATGGTAAGTACTCCAGTTCTTTACATACACAAAGTCTGCATCTCTTAAAGCAGCTTCTTGATCCAACATGATGGTGGCACCCTTCGTGAATTTTTCATCGAGTTCATAATCTTCGGGATGGGTGATCACAAAATCGGCTTCTCCCCAGGCATTCACCCATTGTGAAAAACTATTTGCTACACACTGGGGCAGTGGCTTCACGTGCGGGGCCCAGGTAAGCACAACTTTTGGTTTGCGCGCCAACGGCCACTGGGCCATGGATTCTTCTATGGTGATGATGTCCGTCAGACTTTGCAGCGGATGAAGGGTTGAGCTTTCCAGACTCACTACCGGAATGCCACAATAGCGAATGAATTGCTGCATGTAAAGTTCGCTGTAATCATCTTCCTTATTTTTCAGGGAAGGAAAAGTGCGTATCGCCAGTATATCAAAATAGTTCCCCAGTACAGGTGCTGCGTCTTTAACATGTTCAACGGTATGACCGCTCATGATAGCCTCATCTTCAAATTCCAGGGCCCATCCTTCCTGACCCACGTTAAACACGATGGCTTCCATACCCAGGTTCTGCGCGGCCACCTGCGTACTAAGCCTGGTTCTCATACTGGGATTAAGGAAAAGACAGCCGATCCTTTTATGCTTACCCAACTCACTATGCATCAAGGGATTTTTCTTATAATCCAGGGCCTTCCTGATCAGGCCCTGCATGTCCTTCACATCGTCAACTGAAATGAAGTTTCTCATGATTGGTTGATATTTTGGGTTGTACTGATCAAACTGATTTCTTCCTGTAACGCTTCCAGGAACTGGTCCGCATCCTGTTTCCTCAATGCAAGCGATGGCAATAGCCTCATCACTGCCGGCTTGGCTTCGCCTGTAAAAATCTTTTGGTTCCAGAGCATATTTTTTCTCAGTGCAGCATATTCTTCCGGCACGTCAAATCCGATCATCAGGCCCCTGCCCCTGACGTTCTTCAGTTCAGGAAACTTGCTTAATTCAGTCATCAGGTAGTCCCCGATCTCAGCGGCATTGGATAGCAGGTTTTCAGATTCGATGACTTCAAGCACGGCGAGTGCAGCTGCACAGGCCAGGTGATTGCCTCCGAAGGTGGTGCCCAGCATGAAATGCCTGGAAGGAATTGTTGGTGAAATTACGATTCCTGCCACCGGGAAACCGTTCCCCATGCCTTTTGCCATAGTATAGATGTCCGCATCCACGCCGGCAAAATCATGGCTGAAAAATTTCCCACTCCTTCCATAGCCACACTGGATACTATCTGCAATATATACCGCACCAAATTCGGTACAGCATGCTCGGATGGTTTGTAAGAACGAATCGGTTGCCACATGAATTCCGCCCACGCCCTGAATGCCTTCGATGATTACAGCTGCGACCGACTTGCCTTCTCTGGAAAAATAATTTTTCAATGCTTCTTCATCATTGAACGGCAGGAACACAATATTGTCTGTTTGATTCACCGGTGCTACAAGACTTGGATTGTCCGTGGCGGCCACGGCAAGTGATGTTCTGCCATGAAAAGCTTTGGTGAAAGCGATTATTTTTTTTCTGCCGGTATGGAATGAGGCGAGCTTGAGGGCGTTTTCATTGGCCTCAGCACCGGAATTACAAAGAAAAAGCTGGTAATCTGTTTTGCCTGATACCCGGCCAAGTTTTTCGGCCAGTTCTTCCTGAAGGGGAATCCTGATCGAGTTGGAATAAAATCCTACTTTATTCAACTGGTCAGTAAGCCTGTTCACATAATGGGGGTGGGTATGGCCTATGCTGATCACGGCATGACCTCCATATAGATCCAGGTATTGTATGCCCGCATCATCCCACACATAGGATCCTTTTGCTTTTACGATATTAATATTGTTGATGGGGTATACGTCGAATAATTTCATGGCTGTATTTTAAAAGTAAGAGGCTTTGAGGTCAAGGCCCATAGTTTCATCAAGGTCAAACATCAGGTTCATATTCTGGACGGCCTGACCTGAGGCACCTTTCACAAGATTATCTATTACCGAATGCACAACCAGTTTGGTTCCTACTTTTTCTGGTTGAACGATACATTTATTGGTGTTCACCACTTGTTTCATATAGATCACCTCATGTGATACATGAGTGAAGGGATGGCTTTCGTAGTAGTCCTTGAAAAGCTGGAAGATTTGTTTTTCCGGGAGGTCACAGGAGATCATGGAACTAATAAAAATCCCCCTCGTAAAATCTCCGCGCCACGGAATGAAGTTCAGCTCCACATCTTTGCCAGGCTGATACTGATGAATGCTCTCGCCGATCTCACCCAGGTGCTGGTGACTTAGTGTTTTGTATGCCTGAATATTATTTGCGCGCCAGCTGAAATGGGAGGTACTACTCAGGCTCTGCCCTGCCCCGGTGGAACCGGTAATGCCGGTAGTATGTATCTCTCCAAGTATGCCTTCTTTCGCCAGCGGTAAAAGCCCAAGCTGTATCGCTGTAGCGAAACAACCCGGATTGGCGATATGATGTGCTTTTCGGATTTTTTCCCTGTTCAATTCCGGTAGTCCATAAGTAAACTCACGTTTCCCTATAGCCGAGAATTTGGAAAGGCGGAAATCATGGGAGAGGTCTATAATGCGGATATGTTCCGGCACCTCATTTTCCTGGAGAAATTTCCTGGCCTCGCCGTGACCGGCACAGAGGAACAGGACGTCGATATCTGCATGGTGGTGGGCGCTGAAGGTCAGGTCGGTTTCTCCCAGCAGATCGCCGTGGATAAGATGTACCGGATTTCCCGCGTTGCTTTTGCTCTGAACAAATGCAATACCTGCACCGGGATGCCTGAGTAAGATCCTGATCAGTTCACCGCCGGTATAACCTGCCCCGCCGATAATGCCTGCCCGGATCATTTGTTTTCCTCCTGTACCATGTTCCATATAATGGTTTGATTGCCGAAGATCTTGCTGAATCCCCGCACATCCTGGCCGGTAAATCCACTGTTCATCTCTCCGTATTTTCCAAATTTACTATTCATCAGATCGTACCCCGATTCGATGCCTGTTACCTGAAACCGGTAGGGCATCAGGTTTACAAATACATCTCCGGTTACGCATTCCTGTGAGTGGGTCAAAAATGCTTCGATGTCGCGCATGACAGGATCAAGGATCTGCCCTTCGTGCAGCCAGTTTCCATAGAACTGAGCAAGCTGGTCTTTCCACGACAATTGCCATTTGGTCAGCACATGTTTTTCGAGGGCGTGATGGGCCTTGAGTATCACCATGGGCGCAGCTGCCTCGAACCCAACCCTGCCTTTAATGCCAATGATGGTATCACCCACATGGATATCCCTGCCGATACCGTAAGGCCCCGCAAGTGATTGCAGGAATTTGATGGCCTCCGTAGGATGATCAAAGCTTTTTTCGTTTACCCGAACCAGTTCGCCTTTTTGAAAACTAAGTTTCACATTTTCTTCGGCACCTTCTTTAGTCATGGGAGTGGGCCAGGCCGATTCAGGCAACATACCATTCGAGTTCAGCGTCTCTTTACCCCCAACACTTGTGCCCCAGAGCCCTTTATTGATGCTGTACTGGGCCTTGGCGAAATTCATGTCGACGCCTTTTTGCCGAAGGTATTCGATCTCGGCTTCCCTGCTCAGCTTAAGATCGCGAATGGGGGTGATGATTTCCACTTGCGGGATCATGATGTGAAAGATCATATCAAATCTCACCTGGTCATTACCTGCTCCGGTGCTGCCATGGGCAACGGCATCTGCGCCCAGTGCTTTTGCGTGCTGGGCTATACTAAGTGCCTGAGAAAGCCTTTCTGCACTTACGCTTAAAGGGTAGGTATTGTTCTTCAATACATTTCCAAATACAAGGAACCTGATGATGCGCTCATAGTAAGATTTCACGGCATCCACGGTGGTATGCGTTTTAACGCCGAGTGCATAAGCATGTTCCTCGATCTTTTTCAATTCGACTTCCGTGAATCCGCCTGTGTTCACAATAATGCTGTGCACTTCATAACCAAGGTCCTCTCCTAGGTATTTCACACAGAACGTAGTATCTAATCCCCCACTGAATCCAAGTACTAATTTCTTTCCAACTCCGGGTTTATTTTCTGCAGACATAGTTAAGTGATGATTTATCAAAAATGAAGGAGGTTCGCGATCACAGATTTAACCGCCAGTACCGGCGCTGCCTTGCGAAAGTTTTGTAATAGTTTCCACTGTTTGAAATTCATCAGCCTTTCAATCACAGATTTTTTTTCTTCAAAGAATTTCTTGGTCTCTTCGGGCTCGTAATGGTCTTTCGGATCATATAACATAGCGGTGCACATGCAGTTCTTTCGCTCTTTGCTCATGAGGATCTCATAGTTCACACAACTCTTACAACCCGCCCAGAAAGACTCGTCTTGCGTAAGTTCGGAATAGGTTACGGGTTCATAGCCCAGCTCGCTATTGATTTTCATCACGGCAAGTCCAGTGGTCAGACCAAAGATCTTGGCGTCAGGATATTTTGTTCTGCTGAGTTCAAAGATCTTCTTTTTGATCGCCTTGGCCAGTCCGCCTTTTCTGAATTTCGGTGAAACGATAAGTCCGGAGTTGGCCACGTATTCCCCTTTCCAGGTCTCGATGTAGCAAAAGCCTGCCCATTCGCCTGTTTCGCTTAATGCGATAACTGCCTTGCCTTCTTTTATTTTTTCCGATATATAGCCAGGACTACGTTTAGCGATACCTGTTCCCCTCGCTTTCGCTGATTCCGCCATTTCATCGCAGATGGTTTCTGCAAAACGGACATGTGAATCGTCTGCTACCAGTATCTGGAATTGTTGCTGCTGTTCCATTGTTGAGTCTAAGAAAAATTAAGAATGATAATATGATTTACCCGATTGGGTAGAGAAACATTAGTTCTGCCGCCTGGGCATCACTATAAGTAAGTGGTAGTATCAACGTCGTACCCAAAAGGGGAATGGCCTGGAAATAAAAACTGTCCTGGATTGAACAGGAAAAACCCAACGCAATATGGCAGACCCGGGGGTTGCTTCAGCGATTGATATGGTCAGGTTTTTTTTCATTTTTCGATAAATATGATGCCGGTCTTAGATAATTTAAGTACAAAAGAACAAAATTATTTTAAAATATGTTCAAAAAGTTTTATGGCGAACTGTTAATTCTCTGGTTTACTAATCAGCCAATGAGCCAATTAGCTAGTGAGCTAATCCTTATCTTGCCGCTATAACCTCTTCTTATGCGTCAATTGTTACTTCTCGTGTTTTTCGCATCATCTGTTGGCCAGGCCCAGATACGTGAAAAGGATGTCACCCGGGTACTGACCGTACTCTCTCACGATTCTTTAATGGGCCGAAGTGCCGGTAGCTTGTATGCTGACAAGGCCGCTGCATTTATCGCATCAGAGTTTAAGAAGGCCGGGGTCAAAACCATGGGCAACAACCCGGGGTATCTCCAATCTTTCCAAATGATCCGTTCAACCACCGCGGAGGCAACCGCAGTTGCAGATGATCTTGCAGTTGATCCGTCAGACGTGCTGGTATTTGCGGAAGATGCGGAGATCCACTGGAACACCGGCGGCACCGAAAAAATCTGGGTTGGAAAGGGGGTGAATTTTGGTCAGAAGGTTTTTGGTTTGACCAGTGAAAAGGGCAACAGGATCGTGTTTGCTGATACTTCTTACCGGAGGGTACTCGGCAGGCTTCGAAGTTTTCCTGTCCAACGTTTCGGCGGCTCTGGCAATCTGGTAGTAGTTCTCACTACTTCGGACCCAACCTCATGGAAGGTTGACGCGAAAAATGAGATCATGAGCACGCCATTTCAAAATGTAGTAGGGATGATCCCTGGGAAGAGGTCAGAAGAATTTGTCATTTTTTCTGCGCATTACGATCACCTTGGTGCGGGTCCATCACGTTCCGGTGCAGGCGGTCCGGTTGCCGGGGATTCCATTTACAACGGAGCCAATGACGATGCCTCCGGGACCACCGCAGTCATCTCTCTGGCAAAACATTTTGCGGGCATGAAACAACCTGAACGCACCATATTGTTCGTGGCTTTTACAGCAGAAGAGTCCGGGGGTTATGGGTCCAACTTTTTCTCTAAACAATTGGCACCTGAAAAAGTGATGGCGATGTTTAATATCGAAATGATCGGAACGGAAAGTAAATGGGGTAAGAACAGTGCATACATAACTGGTTATGAGAAAACAGATTTCGGGAAAATGTTGCAGGAAAACTTAAAAGGTTCCGCATTTAATTTCTATCCGGATCCTTATCCAACACAGAATCTTTTTTATCGGTCAGACAATGCAACCCTTGCCCGGCTTGGCGTTCCGGCACATACCATCTCCACATCCAAAATGGACAGTGAAAAATTTTATCACACAGTGGATGATGAAATAGAG